>DATKMQ010000087.1 GCA_035541755.1 Syntrophorhabdaceae bacterium | reverse complement strand
CCTACAAATGCAACCAACCCGTGCCCGAGTACTGCCTGTTCGTACTTAGTCACGAACATATGATATGGCCGGGAAAGAGAAATTGCTTTGGAAAATTCTGGCTTGAATATTCGGTCATAATCTTTCAATAGCTGTTTCTTATTGTATATAGTCTTATGACCGCGGATTCCATTGACCCGCACGGGATAATTCATACAATTTGCTACAGTTTGTTTATCTCGTCTTGCAACAGCCTCGATGAACCGTTTTGCTTCCCGCTCAACACAAGCGTCATCGTCTGCACCAATACGCGAATATCTGTGGTCTATGGACCCGCCGTAGCCGTACTCCGCACCAAAGATAAATTTGTCTTGTTTTAAAGGTGATGTATAGTTGCCAGAAAGAACCTCACAGTTGAGTTTGGATCTGAATTTTCCGCGCGGGTCGGTTTCAAGAAATTCTCCTTCAAGCATAATCTTAGGTTCGGCGTTCTCGGTGCTTCGTAAGTTTATACGACCGTCATCAAATATCTGCCCCTCGAGCCTAATATTGCTCTGGCTTATGGGATCAAAGAGTACCGCTGATAGCGTGTTGTTATCAAAAGACAGAGTAAGTGCGACATTTTCGAGTTCGCCAATTGAGCCAGAATAAGTCCATAGGAAATCCCAACCAGCAAAATCAGTTCTTTCATCCTTGGAACACGCCGACCAACTGACGACAGGAAGCAATACTGATAAAGCAAGAATAAAGAATAATCGCTTCATAATCGTCCTTTATGGGGCTCAACAAATGATGCAGAGCCATCTGCAATTTGTTACATTCTACAATCTTGAGTCGATGAATGTCAGAGTTGTGGGATCAGTGACTCGTAACGGAAAAAAGTTGTTGAGTCTAACTAAATTAATGATACCAGCGTTTTGAAACAAAGCAAGAAAAATCGTACGACGGGCTCCGGCAGGATCAAAGACCACGAAGAACCCAGAAGAGCTTTTGTGAATATTGCGAAGTGAACCATAAGATTGCACAGCGATAAAGGTCTATTGTACAATGAAATAGATAAATTCCAGAAAAAAAGGAGGTCATATGTTTGCGCCAAAGAAGATTCTTGTACCGACAGATTTTTCCAAGTTTTCGGACAACGCATTGAGACAAGCCTACGATATGGCAAAAACGTACAAGGCAAAGATTTATCTCCTCCATGTTGCCTGGATAAGCCAGATATGCACAATTGACTATTGCCTGGATCAGGCCAGCGTAGACGCCCTTCATAAGAGAACCATCAAGGCGGCTGAAGACATGATGCAGAAGCAGATTAAGAGAGTCGTCAAATCAAAGGATGTAGAGATTATTGCAGATATTACCAAGGGTAACCCCTACGAAGAAATCCTCAAAGAAGAAAAGACAAGAAAGATCGACCTCATCGTCATCGCTTCGCACGGCATGACGGGAATCCTCGGTCATCTTATGGGAAGCATGGCAGAAAAGATCCTGCGCGGAGCAAAATGCCCCGTTGTCCTGGTTAAGAAATAAGTGAAAACCTCAAGGGGAGGGGATTTCAATCCCCTCCCTCATTCTTTATCCAATCTGCAATAGCCATATAGTACGGGCCGACGTTTACGGGCTTCATGGCCTCACCCACAGGCTGCGCTGCCGGTACATCAAGAATTATTTCAGTGGAACTAACGTGAAGGGAATTGGGTCTAATTCTCGCCTGCTCGGAGAGGTTCTTCTACGAGACCTTCCGGCAGGGCGAAGAAACCAGGGAAGGCAGGATGAGCTTTTCTGATTAGCCTTAGCGGGCACATATCGTTTACGCTTTCACCTACGACTCATCATCTCTGGTCTACAAGCCGCGTCGTTCATTACGGGTTGCAATAGGTAGAGAAAAAACCAAGTCATGGATGGAAGTAAATCGCCCCCTGGGTTATATTGTACCGAACGGGCAGAAGAATGTCAGCCGAGCGGCCAAGAAGAATCAAAATTACCAGGTTTTTCCTTCAATTCATCGCTGACGAGAGAACTGGGGGTTTATTCTTACTCCTAGCAGCATCTGTCTCCATCGCTATCGCCAACTCGGGGTTTGGACCCGCCTATATCAATTTCTGGCATTATCGTCTGGACTTCTCCTTTGTGGGTCTGCCTCTGCGATACAGCATTGCCGAATGGATAAACGACGGTCTCATGACGGTCTTCTTCTTGCTTGTGGGACTTGAAATAGAGAGGGAATTATACAAAGGTGAACTATCTGGGACCAGGAATGCGTTACTGCCCGTCTTTGCCGCGATAGGAGGGATGATACTCCCGGCCTGTATTCATTTGACGTTAAACGCCGGGACGCCAACGCAATCAGGTTTCGGAATCCCTGTAGCCACAGATATAGCTTTTTCTTTAGGCGTACTGTCATTGCTCGGCAGAAGAGTGCCGGTGTCATTAAAGGTTTTCTTGACCGCATTAGCGATAATCGATGATCTTGGAGCGATCATTGTAATTGCGTTCTTTTATGCCCGCAATCTCTCATATCTTTTCTTGGCGGCAGGGTTGGCCGTGTTCGCAACCATGCTTATTCTGAACCGGCTAAAGGTTTATAAAATCGCCCCCTACCTTGTTGGAGGAATTCTCATGTGGCTATTCATGCTCAAGTCAGGGGTACACCCCACCATTACGGGAGTCCTGTTGGCATTCGCTATTCCGTTCCAAAACGGGGACAAATCTTCACCCTCCACGAGAGTCCTGCGGTTCCTGAATAGGCCGGTACCATTTCTCGTGATCCCAATTTTTGTTCTTGTGAATACCGCAATGGGATTTTCTCATGGGTGGGATGCGAAACTCATCACTCATAATACGCTAGGTGTGTTCGCCGGACTTGTTCTTGGCAAACCCGCAGGGATACTCTTTTTCAGCATGATAGCGGTAAAAAGCGGGTTATGTGGGCTTCCGCAGGATATTAATTGGAAGCATGTTGGGGGAATAGGGATCTTAGGTGGCGTTGGATTTACGATGTCGATCTTTATAACCAATCTGGCGTTTACAGATAACCATCTGATAATAACCTCAAAAATGGCAGTCTTCGCGGCATCACTGGTATCTTCAATTGCAGGTTTGGCCCTCTTACGAAGCAACCCGGCCATTGACAGGAAAGTGGAGTAGCCCATCCGTTTGTAACAAAAAGCGTGTCAAATGATCGGCCTACAAAGCCGTCAGCGCAATACTGGTCATTGTGTCTTCTTTCCTGCAGTTGGTGCATCCCCTGTCTTTACACCTAGTTTGGTTTCAAGGACCTGTATGGCCTCTAGCATGACAAAAGCCTCGTCATTCGTCTTGGTGTCGAAGGAGATTCCACTCTTTTTCAGTAAGTCCCTCATTCTGTTCGAGAGATAACTGAGAGTAGTGGAAATGTACACAGGGAAATACCAGAAATATGCCAACGCCAATACCAGACAGATCGATCCTATCGCGCCCATGGCCCAGACGAAACGGGCGGAGTCGTGCTGCACTGACTGGCTCTTACGTATGACAGCCTGCATGTTCACGTCATAGATCGTGTTGATGGATTGGTTCAGTCTTTGTGATGCCGGTACGAAGTCGCTGAAGTAGGTCGCACTTGCGGCTGACCCGCTCTTTAACTGCAAACACAGTTTCAGGTAGGAATCATAATTTTGGGTCAGCTCTTCGACATCTTCCTTCTCGTGTATCTCGGTTATATTATGTTTTTCCTTTTCTATGTTCGCTTCAAACAGTTTTCTTCCCGACTCGAAACGGCCTGCGTAGTATTCCGACATCTTTCTATCACGACCGGCGTTAAAGACTGAATTGGCGATGGAAGTCCCCATATCATCGAGGCCGGCAACCATATTTCTGGCATAGACGAGCGAATCATAGTTATCTTTGAGAATTCTACCGGATTCCTGGCCTAACGTCCCAACGTAGTAAGAGCAAAAACAGCAGAGAGCGAAGATAATGGCGAATAAGAATCCCAAACCAGAGGCGAGTTTTGTCTTGAGTGTCATGTTTCCTCCTCAAATGGCCGTAATCGTGATACCAGATGGCGTGTTTTATGAAAGCGATCACGTTGACCTGAGTCAAATAGCGCAATATTTTCCTACAAAATACAACCGTTTTCTTACCATTGCAAGAGGGAAATCCCGCGAACACATGCATGTCAGTTATCTCCTTCACCGGCGAGTCAATCATACAGAATTGTTCTCAAGAGAATCATTACGTGAGATGGGCGAAGGTTTTCATCCTTATCTTGACCTCAACAAATCATGTGCTTACGTTTCCCACATGAATAGCATTCGTTGAGGAGGTAAAGCAATATGAAAAGAACGCTTTTCGTTCTTCTTGCATTCATAATAATGTGGCCGCTTCTGGCTTATTCGGGTGAGTATGAGGTAAAAGGAAAAGCAGGGGGGTATACTTTAGAGGCAAAAATTGATAAAAATCCGCCTGCAAGAGGGTCTAATAATCTTACAATAATGATGAAGGATAAGGCTTCGAAGCCCGTTACCGGGGCCCAAGTCCAGGTGCACTATTTTATGCCCTCGTTCCCTGGAAAGCCCCCAATGATGGAATATACTGCGACAGCACAGCCCGTCGGCGATCATTACCAAGCGCAGATGGATTTATCGATGGCAGGTGAATGGACCGTAGAGATTAAGGTAAAGCACCAGCGCAGTCTGGCAAGCACAAAGTTTACATTCATAGTCAAGTAGGTATTGGCTATTATCCTCTTCTTCCCCATTCTCGTAGTTGTCAAAAGCTATCTGTCCGTACCTCTCCTTTAATACCGATCTCAAGGCATGGGCTTACACAAACCTCGGGTCATGATCGGCAGAATTCTCTAATTTTTTTCTTGACAACAATTTCTGGTAGTCTTATATATTGTTTGTATACAAATGATGTGTATACAAACTAAGAAGATAGAGGTAGGATTGTGACCGATGACGTTAGTTCAGACATAGCGATATCCGAGACGATGCAGTCCCTGCGCCGCATATTCAAAGCCATCCAGGATTATTCCCACGAGGTATACAGCAAGTTCGGAATAACGGGTCCTCAGCTGTGGGCATTAAAGACTATCGCTCGGAAGAAAAGCCTGCCCTTAGGCGAACTGAGCAAAGAGATGTACCTGGATCCGAGCACCGTCACCGGAGTGATCGATCGGCTGGAAGGCAAAGGCTATGTAGTGAGAGACAGGGATAAGACGGATCGCAGGGTTGTGAACGTTCGGCTGACCCCGGCAGGCGAATCGCTGGTGAAAAAGACCCCCAATCCCGCCCAGGGTAAGATGGTCCATGGTCTTGGAAAACTCAAAGAAGCAGAGCTGAACATCATCTATCGCTCTGTCCGGAAACTCGTAGAAGTCATGGAGGCCCAAGATCTAAAAGTGACCTTTTTTTTCGATCAGGAATCGGACGTGTCTCAAAGAAAGCGCACTAAACCGAAAAAGCCGAAGAAAGGAGGTATCAAATGAATAGATCAATTATTACCGTTCTTGCACTCTTAATCGGATATTTTCTGCTGTTTAACATGGCAGTTGCGGACGAGAAAGCCAGAATGGAAACGGCAACAGGCAAGGTCATCTCCGTCGACCCCCAGGGAAAGGCCATCACCATCACTGCCAAAATAGGGAGTGAGACGATGGACGTGGGAACCATCGTGGACAAAGATACGAAGATAATGATTAAAGGGAAACCTGCCCCAATCAATGACATCAAGCTGGGTGATACCGTCACGGTCCGTTATCTCAAGTCGGACAACCTCTACGCAAAGGAGGTCAGCAAAAAATAAAATGCTCCCAGACTCTGGCCCGGATGACGCCGACGTATCACGACATTTCATGCGACGCTGACAAGGGGGCAGTACGTGAAGCGTAAATTGTGTAAATTACTTCTTCTGGTCACATTAGTGGTTCTCCTCCTTGGCGCCTGCACGTGTTCTGAGGTATGCAGGCGGGGCCAGAATCAGGGGGCTTTCTTCACAAGTGGGCCTCACGAGTGATGAATTTTATCGGGAGGAGATAGGGGCTGAAATATGAAATGTGTACAGATCTTGTCCTCACGCTGCAAGGATGAACAAAATGATCCTATAAAACTTCAAAAAGGAGGCAATACATGAAATTCAAACTGCATCTTTCACTTATTCTTGTTCTATTGGTTCTTTTGGTTGGTCTTGTCCTCGGTGGTTGCGGATGCTTCCAGCAGCAAATGAGAGGAGAAAAATCTCCACCCACAGGCCCTCGGGCCACAGTCACATCCCCTGAGGCAAAGGCCCAAATGCCGGTGACAGCAGGTTCTCAGCCCGGTGCGCAGGGCATGGCACCCGCATCTGTTGTTATGCTGAAGGACATCAATTTTGATTTCGACAAGTCCAACATCAGAGAGAAAGACGCATTAATCCTTAAAGATGATACAGGCTGGTTCAAAAATAACGCTGGGAAGAAAGTCAGAATCGAGGGCAACTGCGACGAAAGAGGCACGGTTGAGTACAACCTGGCCTTGGGCCAGAGGCGGGCTGATGCCACAAAGAATTTCCTCATGAACCTGGGTATCAACTCAAGATTGCTCGAGACCGTAAGCTACGGCAAGGAGAAGCCGATCTGCCAGGAGCACGATGAAGCATGCTGGGCCAGGAACAGACGGGCACATTTTACGCCGCTTCAGTGACCGAAATAGCACGTTCGGCGGGACAGGGCAAAAGAGTCATGCGAAAAAGGATTATGGCATTCGGTATCATGCTGATAGGTCTTGCATGTATTGGGAATACTTTCGCACAGACATTGCCCCCTATGGACGTAAATAGGGAACAACAAGGCGACCCGCTCTGGACTCAAGGGAATGCAAACCAGAAACCAGAAACGAAACGGTTTTCCGGAAAGGTAGTGGCGGTTGATGCCTCCTCACAAACCATTGTCCTAAGAAATTCGAGAGGCGAGGAGACCTTTAATACCGGTCACGCAAAGCTCGTCCGTCATGTTGAGCTTCAGGACATCAAACCTGGAGACAGGGCACTTGTGAGTTATGTAGAGAAAGAAGGCAAGAAGACTGCGGAAGTGGTTGTAGCAACTCCGGCAGGGCAAATAGCCAGGGCAAAACCGGCGAGCAGTGGGATCTTTGATCGCTAAGGCTGGAAAATGATTTCTTGAAACCGAATGTAGGGCGCTGGTGCCGCCCATGGAAACGCACTCAGGAGTAATACATTTTCGTCCCCGTGTACCTGGGTGCGTTTCCGCCTTTAATGATATAGCCCCGGCACCGGGTCTGGGAATTCCTGCAAATGAGTATGATGAGTGGTGAAGAAGCACGGCATCGAGGGGAAAGACGCAATCGGATGGGTAGTTACCCCCGCCCATACGAGAGGAAACGGTCTCTGAGAGAGAGGATCGCGATTCTGTTGGGGATTATCTTTGTCTTTATCCTGTGTGTCCCGGTCCTTGTTCACGCTGAGGATAAGACCAAGCCCGAGGAATCTGAGATACAAGATGGTGCGGCACCCATGCTCAATACGGACAGACAGGAACTCTTGAATCAGATCATGAAGGACCGTCTCTACAGGAACTGGAAGCGCTGGCCGGGCAAAGGCCCGTTGTACCCCGGTACTCAGCCTGACGGCGCCTTCCTTACGACCTACGTGAACACGACTGCAATGAAGTCCATAAAGAAAAAAAGAGGCATGCAGTATGGGTCCATCATTGTGAACGAGAACTATGGGGAGGACCGGAAGCTGATAGCCATCACGGCCATGCACAAGCTCAACGGATTCGATCCGGAGGGAGGAGACTGGTACTGGGTCCAGTACACCCCCGATACAGAGACCGAAGTATGGGGGAAGATCGACACCTGCATACGGTGCCACCACAGGAACAGAGAGAATGATTATATATTCTCCGGAGAGGTTGTGAGAGGCTCGTTGAGAAAGACCTCACACGAACCACGGGGAAATCTGAATACCGATCCGGCAACAAAGCGCACTGGGCGCTGAGGCAGAATAATGGCAAACATATTTAAAAGTATTCCTGACCCCTTTGCTCCGAAGCGATTAAAACGGATCTGGCGGGGCACATTTCTTGGCATCATTGTCGGGGTGGTATCGGGCCTGGGTGCCATTATCTTCATGTTCCTGCTTCAAACCGGAACGAGGTTCTTTACCGAGGACCTTATCACATATCTCTCGCCCCATCACAATGCTGCATATACGATCCTGGGTTTTCCCTTCGAGCGATGGATGATGCTCTGGATACCGGCCGTGGGGGGAGTTCTCTCCGGACTTCTCGTTTTCCGCTTTGCACCGGAAGCCGAGGGCCACGGGACCGACGCCATGATCGACAGTTTCCACCGGAAAAGAGGTATCGTGCGCAGGCGCGTGCCCATAATCAAGACCATAGCGTCGGCGATCACCATCGGAACGGGCGGGTCCGCCGGGAGAGAGGGCCCCATTGCCCAGATCGGGTCAGGGTTTGCCTCTTTTCTGGCCAGTGTTTTGAAACTGAGCGATAACGAACGACGTATTCTCCTGCTCGCAGGAGCGGCAGGCGGCATAGGCGCCATATTCAAGGCACCCCTGGGAGCAGCACTCTTTGCCACCGAGGTCCTATACAGTAAAGCCGATTTTGAATTCGAAGCGATTATTCCCTGCACACTTTCTTCCATAATCGGTTTCATGGTTTTCACGTTTTACGACGGGGTGGGGACGATCTTTCATACGCCTTCGTTTGCCCTGGCAAGCGTCTCCCAACTGCCGTTCTATGGTGTCTTGGGCCTTTTGTGTGCCCCCGTAGGGTATTTGTACGTCAAGTGTTTCTACGGGATGAGAGACCGGTTCTTTAGAAAGCTCACTATCCCGAGACCGGCGATACCGGCTTTGGGCGGTCTTATGCTCGGGATCGTTGCGTTCTTTTATCCCGAAGTCTTGGGAGGCGGATACAAATGGATGCAGTCGGCCATAGACGGACAGCTTGCTCTAGGGCTCATGGCCATGCTTGTCTTTGCCAAAATCATCGCCACTTCCTTTACGATTAGTTCGGGGGGCAGTGGTGGCGTATTTGCACCATCTCTTTTTATCGGCTCCATGCTGGGCGGTTTCTACGGGAACATATGCGGGAAGCTTTTTCCCCATATAGTGACTGAACCATCTGCCTTTGTACTTGTCGGCATGGGCGGCTTCTTCGCAGGAGTCGCCAAGGTGCCCATCGCATCACTGGTGATGGTCGCTGAAATGACCGGCGGTTACAGCCTCATCGTCCCCATGATGATCGTTTCGTCCCTCGCTTACCTGTTACTGGGACACGTTTCTCTCTACGAGAAACAGGTTCGTTCGCGGATCGACTCACCGGCCCACATCGGCGATTATGCGGTGGACGTCATGGATCATCTCACCGTGAAAGATGCGGTGGTCCCTGGCAGAGAAATCGAGATTATCCCCGATGCCATGCCATTTGAGGACATCCTGAAGGTGATGCTCGATTCGACTCAGCAGGATTTCCCTGTCATCGACACAACGGGTAGGCTGAAGGGGATTCTCTCTATGACGGATCTACGCCAAGCCATGGCAGACAGGGCACTACACGGCAATTTGGTGGCCAGGGACATCGCCCTGTCGAGTGTGATGACGGTAACCATGGACGACTCTCTCAACACGGCATTGAAACTTATGGCGAGTGCAGATTTGCGGGAATTGCCCGTGACGGATAAACACGATCCGGCAAAGATAATTGCCATGGTAAGCAGAAAGGACATTATCCTTGCGTATCATAGGGAAATGGAGGGGATGGGAAAGCCCAACGCCTGAAAAGAGGCATAAAAGACGTTAGAGATCTCCTCACCTTGGAGATGTCTCCACATGTACAAAGTTTGTTCATTAATTTGGCATTCTCTGACCTAAGTTAGAATTGAAGCATACAGAACTTATGAGGAATACCATTTGAAAGGTGGACCGCTTGGCAAATCTCCCAAAATGAAGCTTACAGTCAAAAATACGGACTTTGTCCTGCTGATGGGGATTTTTCCTGTTTGCGAGCCGAAAAATTACGCGCTTCATCTACAAAGCAGGCATTGAACGTCTAAAGAACCACCGATTACATCTTGGAACATAGCGTTTAATGTGCTCATTTGGCAAACATCCTTCGGTATGCTTGTTGTTTGACGGCTGACTTCTCAGACGGAAGATTTGCTTGACACTATTTGCACTGGTATAATTAGGTCATTCCTGTTTGTAGTCATTAACATTCTATTCTTTCCGTTCTTCCCATAGCCCTTCACCCATGAGACCCAAATGCACCGGTTCAAAACCATCAAATATGACCTCACGAACATAACGCATGTCCTTCCAAAGCAATTTATATCCTTTGAATCTCCGGAAGCGTTTCACCCGTTCTTGCCACTGCTTTACCTCTTCTTGGGTCGCCATTCTCCTTGCACCGGCCCTACCCGTAAGCCTTACCCCTGGAGGAGCATCAAAGCGTCCCTTAAAGAGTGCTTTCAGCCAGTGCCAGAATCCTCCATTCACAGCCATGACACATATCCGTTGATCCCGGTCGAGATTTAGCCGCATATTTTTTGGAAATTCTTCGAAATAAAAGGCCTTCCCTGTCTCGTAGAGAATAAGAGAACCAATCGGCGAAACACGTGGTGAACCATCAGGATTCACCGTGGCTACCGCGCAGAAATGATTGCTCTCTAAGGCTTTATTGACTACATTGCGAATGGCCCCCCAGTGCTGCTGAATATCCATAGTTCGCCTCCCTTGATTGTTCTACGGCAGGATAATACGGCGCATCCGATTATTTCTAATGATGTGCCCAACAATTTTAATTTCCCAACGTTGTAATTTCTTATTTTTTGCATCATATCATTTCTTTATAGGAAAAACACTATTGAAGATGTAAACGATTGCTATTTGAAACAGTGTATATCGAGAAAATCGGGCAGGGTGTAGACTACAGTCAAAAAGCAATACCATTTGAAGGGCTGTGAAATCAGTATGTTGTTGAGCTGTTTCTTTCAGGAGGAAAGTCGCGTCTCAATGTCCCTTCATAACGCCTGCGGCCCACAGTAGAACGGCATAGTGGTAAGGGTTCTTCACTCTTCCCATAATCCGCTTACGTTGAGTAACATCGTTCGCTGAATTTCTTTACGCGCAGCCGCATATAATGTAATGATTTTGTTGTCCCAAGGGGAAACAGGTCTATTGTAGCGATGCATCAGAAATCTTTGTCGAGCTGTAAAGACGTTGTTGACGGTAAAACTGGAGGTCTAGAGACACCAGTTTCCTTATTGATGTGTTGTGTGGATGGCGGAACCAGAAGCTGCGCTATGCGCTGCGGATAGTCATTGTATGGTTCAGATGCAATAACCGCGAACTCAGCCATGTTGCTGAGGGACGCGGCGTAAGTGGAGACAGGCTTGGAGTGAAAGCTTCAGATGTGACGATATGCCGGGCTCTGCTGGCGCGGACGTGTATATGCATACATGGAGCAGCGCAGAGTCCGGCAGAGCGTTGTAGATGGAGTTTTCCGAACAAGCCTGTCTCCAAGCACAAACATACACGCATTCTAGCCTTAAGCAGTTTCAAACAAGCGACTAGGGCAAGCAAACCCAGGCAGAGTAAGGCCCGGCTATCCGCCGGGCCCGTGAAACACAACGTGGCGGACAGTAGTACAAGAGAGTTCGCACTCTCCTCACCATGCGCGGTAACGCATGACGGGATGTCCCGCTACCATCCGCCGAGTTCGATTATAGAGATTATCGGCAGTAAGGAGGAAAACTTAAGGGCGCACCCCTCATATCCTAGCCCGATTTCCGGTCCAATAAAGCAACACCGAACCGTCCATTATGATTCACGCGACGCCACGGCAGGCAAACGAAGTTTGAAAGGATCAAATAACCTCTGAAACGACATTTTCGCGTTTCTTCGTCCCTCCTTCTCTGCCGCGCCCATATCTTTTAGCCGCGCCCTCTTTGACTTATAGCCCGAAGGGCATTAGAATACATGGGTCGTGGAAAGATTCAAACTTGTAAGCGATTACGAACCAAGGGGCGATCAACCCGAGGCAATCAAGAAACTATCAGAAGGGGTTGAAAAGGGCGCGCCCCATCAGGTCCTCCTCGGGGTCACCGGTTCAGGCAAAACCTTCACCATGGCCAATGTGATAGAGAGGGTACAGCGGCCAACCCTCGTCATCTCCCATAACAAAACCCTCGCCGCGCAGCTTTTCACCGAGTTCAAAACCCTTTTTCCTCAAAACGAGGTTCACTTCTTTGTGAGCTATTACGATTATTATCAGCCAGAGGCGTACCTGCCGGCCTCGGACACCTATATCGAGAAGGATTCATCGATCAACGAAGAGATTGACAGGTTGAGGCTGCTCGCAACCAATGCACTCTTTGACCACAACGATGTGATTATCGTTGCGAGCGTTTCCTGCATCTATGGCCTTGGCTCTCCTGAGGCCTACTACGGGATGCTCTTGTACTTGGAAGAGGGGCAGACTATCGACAGATCGGCGATCTTGAGCAAGCTCGTCCAGTGCCAGTACGAGAGAAACGATATCGACTTCTACCGTGGCAAATTCCGGGTAAGGGGCGACAATATCGATGTCTATCCTCCCTATGAGGAAGAAAAGGCCTTCAGGATTACTCTCGAAGAGGGCAAGGTGGCGGCCCTGTCAACCCTTGACCCCCTTACCGGAAAGGTAGTGGAAAGATTGAGACGGTGTACCATTTACCCGACGAGCCACTACGTTATGCCACGAGAGACCTTGGAGGGGGCCATTGCGTCGATTCAGGCGGAACTGGCTCAGCATCTCAAAGTTCTCAAATCTGAGAACAAGCTGCTCGAGGCCCAACGGCTCGAAATGAGAACCAATTACGATCTCGAGATGCTCGCCGAAGTGGGCTTTTGCTCGGGAATCGAGAACTATTCGCGTCACTTTACCGGAAGAAAGCCGGGAGAGCCTCCGCCCACGCTTATGGACTATCTGCCCACAAACGCCCTGGTGATGATCGACGAGAGCCATGTGACAATCCCTCAGCTTGTGGGCATGTACAGGGGCGACCGGGCCCGCAAGACCACACTTGTGGAATTCGGATTCAGATTGCCCTCGGCGCTTGACAACAGGCCTCTTACCTTTGAAGAGTTTGAAGCGCGCAAGAAACAAGCGCTCTATATCTCGGCAACACCGGCGGCGTATGAATTACAAAAGGCGCGCGGTTCCGTAGTGGAACAGATTATCAGACCCACGGGCCTCACGGACCCCGAGATCGTGATCAAGGGGGCGAAAAACCAGGTGGATATGCTCTTGAGTGAGATTGAGGCGACCATAGAGAAGAAGGAGAGGGTGCTTGTTACCACGTTGACCAAGCGTTTTGCCGAGGACTTGACCGACTTTCTCCTCGATAAAGGAGTCAAGGCAAAATACCTCCATTCGGACATCGATACCTTAGAAAGGGTCGCCATCGTGAGGGATTTAAGAATGGGTAAGTTCGATGTGCTCGCCGGGGTCAACCTGCTTCGTGAGGGCCTTGACCTGCCCGAGGTCTCGCTCGTAGCGATCCTCGATGCGGACAAGGAAGGGTTTTTGCGCTCCGAGATGTCTCTCGTTCAAACGTGCGGCAGGGCAGCGCGCAATGTGAACGGGCGGGTCCTTATGTTCGCGGACCATATCACCGAGTCCATGCGCAGGGCCATGAGCGAAACCGAAAGAAGGCGAAAGATCCAGGTGGCGTATAACGAAAAGAACGGGATCACGCCGGAGAGCATAAAGAAGGAAGTCGTGGATGTGCTCGCTTCGATCTACGAAAAGGACTATTACACGGTGCCTATCGATGAGCTGGAGGGGATGACCCTTAAGCCCAAACAGCGTTCGAAGATGGTCAGGAAGCTTAGAAAGGAGATGGCAGACGCTGCCAAGAAGTGGGATTTCGAACGGGCGAAGGAACTCAGGGACCGTCTTCTTAAAATAGAACAGATGGAGTTGAGCCTGTGATCACCGAGGACCATCTCAACAATCTTCCCGAGTCCTCGGGGGTCTACCTCTTCAAGGACCGTGCTCACAACATCATCTATATCGGAAAAGCCAAGAACTTAAGGGATCGGGTCGGAAGCTACGTAAGGGAAGGGGTAAAAGACGCAAAGACAGAGCGCCTCGTTGAGAATATCGACCACGTGGACTTTGTACTTACCGGCAATGAAAAAGAGGCCTTTCTTCTGGAAAACAATCTGATCAAAGAGCATAGACCCAAGTACAACGTGAACCTCAAGGACAACAAAACCTATCTTTCGTTGAAGCTCACCGTGAAGGATCTCTATCCTGCGCTTTTTGCCACACGCAAGGTCGTGGATGACGGCTCCCTCTATTTCGGACCCTATCCTCATGCGAAGGAAGTAAGGGAGGTGCTCAAGCTCGTGGAACACTTCTATCCCATACGAAAATGCAAAGACACGGTGTTTAAGAGAAGGAAGAGGGCGTGTATGCTCTACGAATTAGGGAAGTGCCTTGGACCGTGCACAGAAGGCGTGGACGCGGCCGAGTATCACAGAATCATCGACGAATTGGCCGATTTCATTTCGGGCAAGGATGAGAAGGTGCTCAAGACCATAGAAGAGCGCATAA
>DATKMQ010000086.1 GCA_035541755.1 Syntrophorhabdaceae bacterium | reverse complement strand
TTCCGTGCTCTCATTATATTGTCTTTCATCGCCTCCATATCTTCTTTTTCTGCATTCTTAAACGCGAGGTCGAGGACCGAGACCTCAATAGCCCTGCGCGCCGTGAAGCAATCCTCCAGCGAGACCTGATGAAGCTTAATCGTCTCCAGAAAAAGGCCGGACAGTTTGCTCAGCATGGTACTCTGGATCATAGCGCCGCCCTTGGCCCCTGGTTTTATGGTAATGAAGCCGGAAAGCTCGAGTACCCGCAGGGCCTCCCTGACCGACTGGCGCCCCACACCAAAGAGTCGGGCAAGGGCTGGCTCCGGCGGAAGCTGCTGCCCCGGCTTGAGCGCTCCGTTGAATATAAGTTCTTTGAGCCTATCGGAAACCTCCTCGAAGGTCCTCTTGCTCTTCACCGGCTCGATAAGCTTCTCATAATCCGTTTTCACGGTAAGCCTCGTGTCTCTCCTGCCTGTTGCGCACCCGGTGCTAAAGATGGAGGAGCTTGCGCGCATTGCCTTCGTAGATCTTCTTCCTCGTCTCGTCGGAGATCTTCATTGCATCTATGGCCTTGATGGTCTCTCGTATCGTAACGCCGCCATTCTCAACGTCGTAAGGCATGTCCGTGCCGAAGAGGACGTGGTCCTCGCCGAAGAAAGCGAGGCCGCACTCCATGGAGTAATTGCTGTTACCGACGATGGCTGTATCCGCATAGAACATCTTAAGGTACTCGACGGGATGTTTGGTGAGTCCCGGAAAGTGTTCGGTGCCGAGGCGCTGAAGGCCGTTATTCCAGTGGGCCACCGCCCGGTCCGAGAAATAAGGGACCATGCCGCCCAAATGATGCGTGATGAACTTGATGGTTGGTAGCTTTTCGAAGATGCCTGAGAAGACAAGCCTGACCATGGCCGCCGTGGTGTCGTAAGGCCACCCGTAGATTGAGAAGAGCTGGTTATAAGAGGTTTTTTCGGACGCCCAGTCGGGTTGGTCAGAACCGCGCATGGGGTGGATCCAGATGGGGAGGTCGAAGCCCGCCATAAGCTCATAAAGGGGTATCATCATGTCTGTGCTCGGCGGCTGGCCGTTCACCCTCGTATGGATTTGGATACCTTTGAACCCGAGCTCCTTTATTGCCCGCTTTGCCTCCTTGACGGCGATGTCCGTATTGTTGAGAGGCACGTTCGCTATGGCGGCTATATACCTGTCAGGGTTTTTGGCCACCATCTCCGCGATCTCGTCATTGCATATCCTTGCGAGTTCTGCCGCCTCGGAGGCGCCCACGACCTCCTCGACAGGAGGCATAGTCGCCGAGACGACCTGGACAAGGTCGTCGTAAGGTGCAAGCTTGGTGAGCCTCATCTCGTTGTCCCAGAGCACGGGCCTTCTGTCCTGGACGGCTTTTTCCGTGGGAAACTTGTGGGAGTACTTGTAGAGTTCTTTCTTGTAACGCGGAAGCTGTACATGGGTGAAAATATCGATTTTCATGATCGACCTCCTAAATGCGAGCCAGGTTTACGGTGCTTTGCCCTGTGCGGCCGGCAAAAAGTCAGACAAATAGATGTTATAATGTTTATACCAATGGGATATTCCTGTGTCAATGTTTTTGTGACATGGAAGACAATCACGCCGCCAGCCCTTATATCGGAGATAAGACGATTTGGAGTATAAGGAAAGCACAACTTTCCATTTTTGTTTTTACCCTTAACCTGATAGTATGTTGTAAAGGTGGTCGTTTTCCAAGGAGGGAATAAATGAAGAAGTGTGTAGGATTGCTTGCCTGTTTATTCATTTTAGCGGTACTGGCGGCGCCTGACCTTTCGATTGCGCAAACCTCGGGCATCGAGGTTGGCCGCGTTTATCACATCGAAGGGGATGTGCAACGCTATGTCCCCGAAGAAAAAGACTGGGTCGCCGTGGTAAGAGATGTGCCTTTCGGGACCGGCGATACGTTCTTCGCGTCAGATCAGGGCAGGGCGGAGTTCATCGTGCCCAACGGGAGTTGGATAAGAACAGGCAGCAGTACCCAGATTGAGTTCATTGCCTTAGACACAGACGTGACCGAGATCGATGTGGCAGCCGGCGTGGCAAGGTTTTATAACAAAGGTGACAAGGCGATCATCAAGGCAACAAGTCCCTTTGGATACGTGCTCGCCTATCCTGGTACGGTCTTTGATTTTTACGTAGGCGAGAACTCGGTCGAAGTGGTTGCGGTAAAGGGAACGGTGACGTTCGTTCATGCGGCGACTGAGACGCAGTACGACGTGTCAGCAGGGTCGCCGTCAATTCTCGCCGACCAAAACCAGGTGTCCTCAGGCGATGGCGGTGTGGATTCCGACTGGGACCGATGGAATAAGGGCCGTGAAGATTTCTGGGCGGCCAAGGCCATGGTCAGGGGACCGTCAGTCGAATACCTTCCCCCGAGCCTTCGCTATGACGCATACACCTTTGAAGAAAACGGACGATGGGAGAGTGTCCCCTATGAAGGTGCAAACCGCTGGTTCTGGACGCCTGTCGTGGCCCCCGGATGGTCGCCATTTACCGTCGGCCGCTGGACCGATTGGTATGGGGACCAAACGTGGATACCGGCAGAGCCGTTCGGATACGTCACCCACCACTACGGCAACTGGGTCTATGTGCGTGGCCGCTGGTACTGGGCGCCTCCGGTGGTGGCCGTACGCGTGGGCATGCCATTCCTCAATGTGGGCTTCTTCTTTAATCCCGGAAGGGTATCGTGGATCTATAGCGGCGCGTATGTGGGGTGGGTCCCGCTTGCCTACGGCGAGACGTATTACAGTCACCGTTATTGGGGAGGCCCCCACAACGTGGCCGTCACCAACATCACGCAAATAAATATCAACATCCGCAATTACGCGTACGCAAATCGTGCCATCATCGTAAACCGGGACCATTTCTATGACGTGAACAGTTACAGAAACGTGCGGATAACCAACGTAACCCCCGGTGCCATGAGCAGATACCACGCGGCGCCCATTATCAACAATACGGTAATAGGGAGCTACACCACGAACCGAGCCAGGTATAACTATACCAACACGGCGACAATGGAAAAACCGCACAATGCGGTGGTCAACCGAATTCGAGACAACGAAATGACCGTACAAAGGGGCAAGAAAGAAACCGCTCCAGAGCTTGAGCGACAGGCAAGAAGTATGAGGCAGGGAACGCCCGCCCGGGATGTCCGGGTAGAAGAGCCAAAGATCACCAATTACATGGTACGGCCCGCCGAGGTAAACCGCCCGAAATCGGAAATGAAATTCCAGCAGATTAAGATCAAAGGGGCCCTCAACCCAAGGCCGTCCGCGACGATTCCTCAGGTTGTCATACCTCAGCATGTAGCGCCCGCAGCGCCTGGTCAGTCAAAACAGGTGGTCATTCCTCAGCACATAGCGCCAGCACGGCCAGAGACCCCGAACCAGATTATGGTACCGGAACATGTTGCACCGGCAAGACCCGGGCAGATAGGACAGGTTGTCGTCCCGGAGCATGCAGCACCTGCGAAGGCGAATCAGCCGGATCGTCCGGGTCAGGCCGTGGTACCGCAGTACACGGCTCCCGCGGCGCCTGGTCAGTCAAAACAGGTTACGATCCCGGAACATGTTGCACCGGCAAAACCCCCTCAAAAAGATAAGGCACAGGACGAAGCCGGGCGCTTAGACAAACCAAAGTGACAGGTCGCATCGTGAAATCGTGAGGGAGACAGGCATGAAAACACTCTTTGCGGTATCGGCAATCCTACTCCTCTTTAGCACCGGATTCGCACAGCAGCCGCTCGCCCCACCCGGGACGGGTAGGCCATTGCAGGGGCCACAGCAGTTTGAGTCACGTAAGCTAAACATAATGGCCGCTCTCGATAGAAGAATCTCTGTACTGTTGCAGGCAAAAGCCTGTGTATCGAGGGCCCAAAACCCTCAAGCCCTTGAGAGGTGCAGAGAGGACGCGGAGAAAAGGAGATAATTGCAGATGCCCGATGTATGAAGAATCTTCACGCATCGGGCATGCTACGAAGAAGACCGACGCCTGCGGTGCGGTGTCAGCGATACCTATTATATTTTATCTTATCGTACTCGAGTTGTTCCTTAGGTATAGACGCCTTGGTTTCCCCGGGATATCCCAGGCTGATCAAACATTCTACCCGTTCGCGCTCCGGTATGCCGAGGAGTTCCTGGATGTAGGCCTCCGAGGTCTTTTTGTCGTCGTAGAATCGGTTTCTGATCTGAATCCAACAGGTTCCGAGACCGAGCGAATGGGCGATGAGTTGGACTACGATGGAGGCAATGGAACAATCCTCGACCCACACGTCCGATTTTGTCTCATCCCCCAAGACCACGATACACAGGGCCGCATCTCTCAGGAAACCCGCCCCGTTTTTTTTGGCCTGCGAGAGTTTTTGGATGAGGTTCCGATCGTCCACAAAAATGAAGCTCCAGGGATTTATGCCACGGGACGAGGGGCACCGCAGAATGGCCTCCTTAAGTACCTCGGTCACGCCTGTATCAATGGCCTTTCTCTCATATTTCCTTATACTCCTCCTGGTCCTGAGAATCTCTATCATTACGCACCTCCCGTTATCTGCGAATATATTGACGAGCCGTTCGTCGCCCTCGCCCCTGACGCACCTATTCAATGGGCCTTTGAATTTGGCTTACGCGCCTTAATGCCATCGCTCTTTTTTGAGTCCACTGGCACCTTCGTATACGATCTCGCACGCGAGCGATTCCTCCCGAATATCTCCGAAGAGACGCCTTCTATCTATCTTGAACCATGAGGTGAGTTTCAAAAAGAACCGCATTCTGTCGCGTACGGCAATGCGTACTGGTACGGTGGTGTTAAGCTGCACGAGCATTCTCTTCAGGGCCTTCTCTTCCACTTCCCCAAATACAATATCTTCAACATCGAGGAGCACAAAACCGCCCTCGTGGAGGGTGAAGATGTTGCAAGCCTTCATGTCTCTGTGCGAAATTCTCTGTCTCATTATAGCCCCGAGGAACAGGGACAGCTCTTGTACGAACCGTCTCTTCTCGGGATAGGTCATGCCATCGTAGCTTACGTCGAGGAAGCGGTCAAGCTCAATGCCTTTATGACCCAAATCCTCCATGGCTACGTAGCCTGACGAAAATAGAGTCGGCAGTTTCACATAGAATGGCCGGGGCACAGCAGCACTTTCAAGATACTTGAACACTACATGGTTCCTCCAGGCTGTCCTCAATCGACGTCCGTGGCGGTACACCTTGCGGATGTGGTCACTGAAGCGGTCGACCCTGACTTTCTTGTCTTTCTTGAGGGTCGCAACGAATTCGCCATGCGCCATTTCCTCGGAATCTCTTATACGTACCTCACCTGAATGGGCCTTGAGCAAAGAGGTATTCTTAAAGGCTCTGTCCTTCTTGCTTGCCACCCACTCCTTTCTCAACGTTGCGATCTCCCGCTCTATACGCCGCCTCACGGTCTCGCTACATCCAAATACATGAAAGAAATAATCTCTCTCCCGCTCCGATATGTCATCGTAGATGATCCCAAGGGCATGGGTGACGTTCGACACCTCGTCGTCCTCGTGAAAGTACTTCTTGACCTTTGTTTTGTGGAGGTCGATAAGATAGAGTTTATCGCCCCTGATCAGAACGTTGTCCAGGTGCAGATCGTTGTGCCGCACATGTTTTATCGTGAGCTGTGCGAGAAGGCCGGCAAGAAGGCTAAACAACGTGTCCCGGTCTGAAGTCTTTTTGATGGCGTCGAGTAGACTCTGGCCTTCGATGTACTCTTCTATAATGGAGGAGCTGTTTCTGCCGATCCCATAGCCGAGTACCGCAGGCGTGGGTATGGAAAGGGCGGCAAGACGATTGCCGATGGCGAATTCCCTTTTTCCGCGGGGCGCAAAAAGATGGCGGATACGTCCTGCGAAGCCTGCCTCAAGAAAGGATTTGATGAAAACCCTCCCCCCCTGATAATCGAACGTACCGTAGTATCTCCTCTCTTTGTCCTTACCGGCGAGATGCGCTACGACCACCTTGAGCCCTTCCTCCATGAGATACCAATCCGTGACGCCCAGACTATATCTTTTCAGGCCCTCAGTCATCATCTACGCACCTTCCCCCGCAACCGTTTTCAGAAGCACCTCGTAGAATCTCGGTGCGCAAGACTCAAGTGAAAACGATGTGAACACGATCTCTCTTCCGCGAACGCCCATGGTCTTGCGCTTCTCCTTATCCTCGATGAGTAGCGAAAGCTTCTTCATCCACTCGTCAGGAGAGGCCGCAAAGTAACCGTTAAAGCCTTCTTTCACCACGTCTTTATTCACGCCCACGGGCGTGCACACAACGGGCACAGCCACGCCGAAATATTGGAGGATCTTGAGGCCGCATTTGCCTTCGGACCAGGGGTCCTGTACGAGCGGCATGACGCCGATATCGAGCTCGCGGAGATATTCAATTTCTCGCTCGGAACTCCAGGTGCGTTTTATCACGGGGATGTTATCACAATCAAAAAAAATATCGCAGATGATTTCGAGCTCAATGCGGGGGTATTTTTTCCCGAGCTCTTCAAAGACAGGACGCATCTTTTCCAGGTAGTGAATGCTCCCGTGATCGCCGATCCAACCGATAGTCGTGCGCTCTTTCTTGAGATCATAGTCTTTCGCTACATAGCGCTCCTGGTCTATGGCGGTGGGTATGAGCGTTACGTGATCGGTGAACTCAAGGGCTTTGTCGCGCAAGAATCCGTTCCCCGCTATGACATGATCCGACGCCCGCACCATGGCCGCAAACCGTTTCAAACGGGTCGCGGAATATGGGGAGGCCGCTTTTGAATTCCTGTACATCACCGAGTCATCAAAATCGTAGACAATCTTTCTTGCCCGTCTCGTAAGCAGTGTGAGGAGCGGCCCGTGGAACCTTTTCCTTTGCAGGAACAGGCAATCGTAGTGAGGAAGGTCCCGGAACAAGCCGTACAGCGCCGCGGTAGTTGCCGGGTACGGCCTCACCGTGGCGGCTACACCCTTTGTCTTCAGATAAGGGAGATACTGAAGCACGCGGTATCTGCTCGCTGCAACATTCTCACCCTGGATCAGAAAGAGTACCTTCATACAAAATCCCTGTCCATGATAGAGACGAGGTATTCGAGAGAGACGCACCGCGTGGCCTGCACGGCTTTCCGGTCCCTAAGCGTAGCCGGCAGACGCGTGAGGGCCGCGAAGGTTCCTTTCAAATAGTAATAGGTGCGCAGTTTATAGAAATTCTTCAAAACCCGCTTCACAAAATACCCCGTCCTGTGTCCGAAAATCCTCCAGAAGTTCTTTCTGATAAGTTCCCCGGGCATATCCTTCCAGAAAAACAGAAGGGCGTTGCGATTGTTCAGATAGGTCGGTTGATATTTCCTCTTCTTTATGGTCGCGCCCACCATATGATATGCTACGGATTTGGGCACATACAGGGCCTTGTAGCCCGCGAGCTGCGCCCGAAAGCTTAAGTCCACATCCTCAAACGAAGCAAAAAACGCTTCATCAAAGAGCCCCACGTCGTCGAACATCCTTCGCCTGTACATGGACGCACCGGCATTGACGCCGAAGACATATCGTACCTCGTCGTACTGTCCCCTGTCCTCTTCTCCAGCGCCGACGATCTCCACATCGCCGTTGCTGTTGAGCCGTATGCCAAGTACGTTTATGCGCTCCCGCTCCCAGTATCTCATCATCTTAGGTCCGCAGGCCCCTGCCTCGGGGTGCTCACCCAGGGCCTCATACATGGCTTGCATCCACTTAGGGTCCAGGTCTATATCATTATTCAGGAGGCAGATAAACTCACCGAATCCCGCCTCAATGCCCCGGTTTACCGCAAAGGCGAACCCGTAATTCTTGTCGAGGGCTACAACCCTTACGTCAGGGTAGCTTTCCGCGAGAAGCTTAAGCGAGCTGTCACTAGACCCGTTATCTACGACGATCACCTCGAAATCCTTGAACGTCTGTGTCCTCAAGCTGTTAAGGCACATGGGAAGCAGCCTTTCGCCGTTCAGATTGGGAATCACGACACTTATAAGGGCCACTATATCACCTCGTGCCTTTTTTTTGCGCGAGCACAATGTACTGCCTTACCAAACAATCGATGAGACGGCCGCCCGTGACACGGTTTACCATCTTGAGCCATGCGGCCCCTGAGGGCTTCTTGATAACACGGAGCGGCTCAAAGCCTGCGTCAATAAGGAGTTCTCTGATGGAGGAAAGGGTAAAAAAGCGCAGGTGAGTCTTGTCCATAATGCCGTCGGACTCATATTCGAACTTGCCCTTGAAGGCGAGTTTCTTCATCACCCTGTAGTGGCGGATGTTGGGTATGGAGCAGATGACCGTTCCACCCGCTCTCACCATGGCACTATGCTTCTTCAAGGTGTTCCAGGGGTCCCGCAAATGTTCGAGAACGTCAGGATAAAGAATGCAGTCAAAGTGTCCAGGTGCGTAAGGAAGCTCGATCTGTTCCACGTCGCCGATAAAGAGCCGGTCATAGTAGCCCTCGCCCCGCCGAGCTATTTCCTCAATGCATTCGATGCCCACAACCTCATCGAATCCTGCCTCTTTGAGCGCCTTGCCCGTCATGCCGGCAGCGCAGCCGACTTCGAGAATCCGGTTGGCGCCTTTCGGGATGAGACCGATGAGATCGTGGCGCACGCTAAAGTAATATGGAGCGTCCATAGAATATTTCCTGTGACAAGCTCACTTTGAACGGCCACACTATAGCATCCATCTGTGGGTATTTCAAATCTTTAACGGGTCTCACGGTGTACGGGCCCCTTCCTTCGTGACTTCCGCGAGGATTCTTTCCAGCTCGTTCGCATTTTTTTCCATGGTATAGTTTTCCATTTTGAGACGGGCCATCTGACCCATGCTCTTTCTCTTTTCCGAATCGAAGAGTTCCCGTATGGCCTGGCTTAAAGCGACCGCGTTCCTCGGGTCGTCGATAACATAGCCTTCGTCTTCGGAAATAAGGGCTGACGCGCCGTTCCATTTTGTGGTAATTGTGGGTAGTCCCGATGCCATGGCTTCCATGGTCGTGAGAGAGCACGCATCGTAGAACGTGGGGTGGACAAGAATGTGCGCCTGTTGATAGATCGACTCAGGGTTCGCCATCTCGCCCACAAACCTGACCCGGTCCCGTATACTCAGCTTTTCGGCCATGGCCTCGAACGGTTCTCTTCTTCCCCTGCCCATGACGAGAAGTTGGAAGGACCTGGTCTTACGTGAGAGTTGGCCGAGCGCACTGATGAGTGGGGAGAGGCCTTTCAGACGGAAATTGCCCGCGGAAAAAAGAATCGTGAGAGGCCCTGATGGCTCCCTACGAGATGGCCTGAACCGATTGATGTCCACGCCGTTATAAACCACGTCTATATCCTTCTCACTCAAGCCGTAATAGTCTGTCATTTGCCTCTTTATCATTTCCGATATGGCGACGATGCGTCTGTATCCATTCTGCCGGATCGGATATTCCGAGACCCATTGCTGGACCCTCTGGTTGAGGCTCGTTTGCAGGAGAAAAGCCTTGAGACGACGCTCGCCGGCATGATCGTAGCTCGCGATCTCTCTTTCCATCCATATGTGCTGGATGCCTCCGTGACTCTGATACACATCGAGATCGAGCGTATTGCCGAAGCCCAGGACAACATCGAGGCCGCGCCGCCTCACCAGTTTCTTCTGGTTCAACGCAAACGAAAGCGATCTCAGCCACCTGGGAATCGGGGTCGCGCCCACCCGGATGAGACTTACCTCCGGTACAGTAATGCCCTCAGTGCAGAACACGAAGACCTGGTGTCCCTTTCGGGAAAGCATGAGGGACAGATCGTAGGCATATCGTTCAGCGCCGCCCTTCTTCGGATTGAAGTGATAGATTGACAGACCTATTTTCATATGGATACGCTCACGTTATCTTCAAAACCGATTTGAATATATAAGCGTCAACTATTATATGATAAACCAAAAGCTTTTTGAAAAGATATTTGTGAGTGGTGTCTGTGCACCGCACCCTGTGCACTTTGTCTACGTAAGGCCAGGGGCAGTCTTGTCGAAGAGGCCTCGCGGCATCAGCAGGCGCTTAAACTCATTCTTGCATTACCTTAAGCAGAGGGTTATATTCTCTTACCATGGATTTGGAATATACGCGGGAAGCGGCAATGAAGCTGCTTAGCGCCAAAGGCGAAGAACGCGAGGAGCTCTACCAAAGGGCCGATGCGGTGCGCCATGAATATATGGGCGATGACGTCTATATCAGGGGTATCATAGAATTCTCAAATATCTGCGCAAATAACTGCCTGTATTGCGGCATTCGTGCGGGGAATGCCAGGGTGGAGCGTTACGCCATGGGCGCCGAGGAGATACTAGAGGCGGCATACGCTATGGCGAATACGGCCCTGACCACGGTGGTCCTGCAGTCCGGCGAGGTTCCCGGACTCACCGACCAGCAACTGGGCGAGATCATCCGGGCCATCAAACAAAAGACGGCGCTCTCGATCACGCTGTCCGTGGGCAATCGCCCGTATGACACCTATCGCTATTGGCGTGATTGCGGTATGGATCGGTACCTGCTCCGTTTCGAGACGAGCGATGCTTACCTGTTTCAAACGATCCATCCCGGCTCAACGCTTAAGGACCGCACGGACTGTATCGGTTTTCTCAAAAGCCTGGGCGTTCAGACGGGAAGCGGATTTATGATAGGCATCCCGGGTGAGAGCCTCGAAACTCTGGCAGATAACATTCTTCTCTGTCGCGATCTTGATCTTGACATGATCGGCATTGGACCCTTCATCCCTCATCCGGATACCCCGCTTGGCAGCGAAAAGAATGTGTATGAAGATCGTCCCGAAATGTTTTTCAAGGCTATCGCAGTGCTCCGCATCTTCAATCCCGACGCCCATATCCCGGCGACTACGGCATTCGACGCGATCTTTCCGGGTAAAGGCAGGGATATGGCGCTTAGGCGTGGGGCCAACATATTCATGCCCAATAGTACGCCGGTCAAATACAAGCAGGAGTATTTTCTCTATCCGGGGAAACCCTACGTAGACGAATCACCGGAGGCCTGCGCCGAGGCAGCCCTCGTGAGGATAACGGGGCTCGGTAGGGGCATAGGACAGGGCCCGGGGCATTCTATCAAAAAGAGAGAACGCCGCCCGACCTAAAGACTATACGTACTTGCCGGCGATGTAATTGCTCAAGTGCTCGATGAGCAATTCTTGCTCTGCAATGATCGATTTCACGATATCGCCGATGGAGATAAGGCCAAGGAATTTCTCGCCGTCAAACACCGGCAGATGCCTCACGCGCTTCGCCGTAATCAGAACCATACAGTCCTCAACGGTAGTTTCCGGCTTGACCGTGTACATTTTATCGGCCGGAGTCATAATCTCCTGCACAGCCGTCTCCCGTGAGGCCTTGCCTTTCAGGATAACCTTTCGCGCATAGTCTCTCTCGGAGATAATTCCAGCCACCTTCCCCTTCTCATCGATGACCATCAACGCGCCGATTTCTTTCTCTCCCATCAGTGCGAGGGCGTCAAAGACGCTCGCCTTGGGCAAAATCGACCAGACTTCATTCTGCTGTTTGCTTATGAGGATCTCTTTGGCTGTTTTCATCTCGCATACCCCCTTCAGGATTTTGGATAACCTACCTCAAATCGGGAAATCTATCGTTATCCGTGTACAAGCAATGCCTCACTTACACAATTGCTATCCGTTTCAGACACATCCTAAAAGTAAAGGTCCCTCTCGCCCTCTTCGAGCTTCTTCAACCTTTGTTTGGTCTTCTCCCGTATCTTTGCGTTCCGGATCTCGCCCAGGTGTTTCCGGATAACTTCCTCCCCCACTTTCTTGGTTTCTTCCGAGGCGTAGTCCAAAAGAAACTCCTTGAAGGTGAGGATTGCGTTAGGCTGACAGATATTTTGTATCTCGCCCGACTTGGCGAGTGGCATAAAACGGTCTCCTGTTCTGCCCTGACGGTAACAGGCCGTACAGAAACTCGGGATGTAACCGGACTCACAGATGTTATGGAGCATCTCGTCGGTGCTACGGGTGTCTTCGACCTGAAACTGCCCCGGGGTAGCCACCTGCTTGCCTTCGATGTCCTTGTGGTATCCGCCAACGCCCGTGCACGATCCCGCGCTGATCTGCGAAATACCCAGGCTTATCGCTTCATCGCGGTACTCCGCCGGCTCCCTTGTGGACAGAATCATGCCGGTATACGGCACGGCAAGCCTGATCACGGCCACGATCTTCTTAAACTCGTCATCGTGGACGAGGTAAGGAAAGGCTTCAAGGGTAACCCCGGCCGCGGGGCGGATCCTCGGTACGGAGATGGTGTGACAGCCTACACCGAATCGTTCTTCAAGGTGAAGCGAGTGGAGCAAAAGGGAGAGCACCTCAAACTTGTAATCGTAGAGCCCGAATAGCACACCCAGTCCCACGTCGTCGATGCCCGCCTCCATGGCCCTGTCCATGGCGAGCGTATGCCAGTCATAATCGCGCTTTGGGCCGGCGGGATGCATCTTTTCATAGGTGGCCCGATGGTATGTCTCCTGAAAAAGGATGTACGTACCGATGCCCGCCTGTTTCAGTTTCCGGTAGTCCTCGACCGTGGTGGCGGCGATGTTCACGTTGATCCGGCGAATACTCCCCTGCTTCTCTTTAACCGCATAGATCGTGCGCATGGCATCGAGCACATAGTCAATGGGGCAGTTCTTAGGGTCTTCGCCCACCTCAAGGGCGATCCGCTTGTGCCCCATGGCTTCAAGGGCAACTACCTCCTTTTCTATCTCGTCAAGTTCGAGACGGCGTCTGAGTATCTCGTTGGAGGTCCTGTAGCCGCAATAATAACAATTATTCACGCAAAAATTACTGATATAGAGGGGGGCAAAGACCACGAGCCTCTTTCCATAGATCTTTTCCTTTATTTCGTGGGCGGCGTGAAAAAGCAGATTGAGGGTCTTTTTATCCTCGATATTAAGAAGCACGGCCGTCTCAAAGGGGGTCAGTCCTTTGGCGGCCCTCGCTTTTTCAATGACCTCTCGCGCCTTATCCGGAGAGGCTTGTTTCGCGTCGTTCAGGATCTTCTCTATCTTTTGATCATCGATAAAATCGGCTCTGTGCCTTGCTGATTCTGTCATATTTTATACTCCCTGCTGTGCCCTAAAATATAAGCTGAGATGCGGAAAAAGTAAAGAGGCGCTTCACCTCTCATCGTCACGGTTCAAGACGTTAAGGGCTTCCGGAAAAGGCTCCAGGGCACGCTTGAGAATGCCCATCACGTAAGCAATGAGAACTCCATAGTTCACAATCGGCACATGGGCCTGGCCCGCCACCATGATGCGATGGAGCATTTCTTTGCGGTTAATCATGCAGGCCCCGCAGTGTACGACCAGTTTGTAATCCCCCACGTTGGGCGGAAGTTCCATGCCGCTCGCCCAGGTGAAATTCAGGTCTCCGCCTACATGTTGCGTGAGCCACCGGGGTATCTTAACGGTACCGATATCGTCTTCGACCCTGTGGTGGGTACATGCCTCGGCCACAAGCACCTTATCGCCGGGTAAAAGCTTCTCAACCGCGTTGACACCCTCCACCAGGGTCGCGAGGTTTCCCTTCTGGCGGGCAAAGAGGATCGAAAAGGAGGTCATGAGTATGTCTTTCGGGGTGTCGGCGGCCACTTTCAGGAAGGCCTGGGAATCCGTAACCACAAGCCTCGGCTTGTTCTTCAGGTTATTCAAGGCAGCCTTGAGTTCTCTTTCCTTGACCACATAAGCCATGGCATCATTATCCAGGATGTCCCGCATGGTTTGCACCTGGGGGAGAATGAGTCTTCCTTTAGGCGCCGCAAGGTCAATGGGCACGACGAGCACCACCGTGTCGGCGGGCGAGATGAGGTCGCCTACGATCGTCGTGGACATCCAGTCTTTGGGTGCTGCCTTGATTATGGCGAGTTTCAGCGCGTCGATCCCCTCTTTAGTCAGGGCGCTTACCGGGACCACGGTGAGGCCAAGCGCGTGTCCTGCTTGATCCGCGCGGGCTTGCGGATAGAGGTCTATCTTGTTGACTACGGCGATCACCGGGACGCTATTCTCTCTCGCCTTCTTCACCACATCCTCTTCGTACGCATCTGTCCTTTTTGACGGATCGATGACGAGAAGCATAAGGTCCGTCTTTGCGAGCACCCCGTAGGCCTTTTGCATGCGGAGCGCGCCCAACTCACCCACATCGTCGATGCCCGCCGTATCGATGATAACGACGGGTCCAATGGGAAGAATCTCCATGGATTTGTAGACCGGGTCGGTCGTTGTACCGGGAACATCCGAGACGATGGCGATATTCTGATTGGTAAGTGCGTTGATAAGACTCGATTTTCCCGCGTTTCTCCGTCCGAATATGGCTATGTGGAGACGGCTCCCGCGGGGTGTCTGGTTGAGGCCCGTATCTGCCACTCTATCCTTCCTTTTTCCTTTTTACGGTTTTAGATCCGGCAATACCCGGCCGGGTCAACTCCCGGGGAGAAAATATAACATCCAATTCTTCGGGGGTAAACAAGCCCTGCGTAAGAGCCACTTCCCTAATGGTCTTACCCTGTGTGCGGGCAACTCTCGAAAGTTCGCCGGCCCTGTCATGGCCGATATAGGGGGCGAGCGCCGTGGCAAGGCACAAACTCTCTTCGAGCCACCCCACACATTTTTCCTGGTTTGCCTTGATACCTTCGATACAGTGCGTACGAAAGACCGTCACCGCGTTCACAAGGAGCTTGAGCCCGGTGAGGAGGTTAAACGTAACGAGCGGCAGAAAGGCGTTGAGTTCAAGCTGCCCCGAAGAAACAGCCAAGGTGATGGCCTGGTCGAAACTCATGACCTGGTAGGCAACCTCTGTAGCCATTTCGGTGATAACGGGGTTTACCTTATCGGGCATAATGGAAGAGCCTTCCTGGAGTTGCGGCACGATGATCTCGCAGAGGCCCCCGCGCGGACCCATGGAGAGGAGTCTCAAATCCGCCGCCACTTTCGCGAGGTTGACCGCCGCCGCTTTGATAAGGCCCGATACCTCGGCAAAGACATCGGCGTTCTGCGTCACATCTACCATGTTCTCGGCGCGGGCCATGCCGAGGCCGGTAATATTCTGCAATTCCTCGATCGCCGTATAGATATAATCCCGTTCGGCGTTGAGTCCTGTGCCGATAGCGGTGCCGCCCAGATTTACCTGGCGGAGTCTCTCCTCGACTTTAAAAAGCCTCCAGCGATCCCGTGCAAAGGCCTCCGCGTAGGCGCCGAATTCCTGTCCAAGCGTAATGGGAAGCGCGTCCTGCATCTCGGTCCTGCCGAGCTTGAGTATGCCGGCGAAAGCCCGCTCTTTTTCCTGAAGGGCGCCCTGGAGCCTGGCCATGGCTTCGGCAAGCGTCGTGACGAGCCGGATAGCTGCGACTTTGAGGGCTGTGGGGTAGACATCGTTCGTGGACTGAGAAAGATTCACATGACCCAACGGGTCGACGAGCGAGTAGTCGCCTTTGACGCCCCCGAGTATCTCTATGGCTCTGTTTGCGATGACTTCATTCATGTTCATGTTTGTTGACGTGCCTGCTCCCCCCTGGAACGCATCAACAATGAACTGATCGGCAAACCTACCCCCGGCTATCTCTTCTGCGGCCCTGACTATGGCCCCACCTACCCTGTTGTCCATGAGGCCTGCTTTCACGTTTGCCAGGGCACAGGCCTGCTTCACCGCTGCCAGGGCCCGGATAAACTCATCGGGCACCTTGAGGCCCGATATGGGGAAGTTTTGCACGGCCCGCAAGGTATGTATGCCGTAGAAGGCATCTGCCGGTACCTCCATCTCTCCCAGTAAATCACGCTCCGTGCGATATGACGCCATCCCCTATTTATAAACCCTGCCCGATAAAGAAGCAAGAGATCATTTCGCCCTATCCGCCCACAAAAGCGCGATAATCGCATCGAATTTTGCCTTTCGGTGGTATAATGCAAAGAACGATCTCGTGAAGGAGGATAGTATGAAGAAATATATGCTCATGACCGCCATTCTTATCGTCTCGGTATGTATGCTCGTCCCGTTGTTTATGGGGGTCACACAGGTTTACGCCCAGGACAAAGGCGCCGCAAATATAAAACTCCCGGCGCCCAGATACTCGAGCGACACGTCTGTTGAAAAGGCGCTCGCCGAGAGGAGGTCCGTGAGAAGCTATAAGGCAGAGCCACTCACCATGGCTGAAATCGGCCAGATCCTCTGGGCAGCCCAGGGCATCACGGAGCCGAAAAAAGGTCTGCGCACTGCGCCTTCCCCACGTGGCGCTTTCCTTATTGATGTGTATCTGTTTGCGGGAAATGTGACCGGTCTTGCCAATGGCATGTACAGGTATGTGCCCCAGGGCCACGAACTCATGAAGATCGCTGAAGGGAACCTGAAGGATGACCTGTTGTATAAGGCCGCTCCTCAGGCCCAGATCAAGTTTGCCCCGGCGGTGCTCCTTATCGCGGGCAAATCTACAGGCGAAGCGATGAATCCTTACTGGACGTATCTGGAGGCGGGTCACGTGTCCGAGAATGTCTATCTGCAGGCCGAGTCGCTCAAGTTGGGGACGGTAACCATGGCTGGGTTCAAAGCGGATGACGTGAAAAATGCGGTGAAGTTACCGGCCAACGAGCAGCCTATTTACCTCATGTCCATCGGAAAAAAATAGGTCTGATGGGTCAATTGTAAGGACGGACGGATAATTGCAGGAAGGCGGCGGGTAAGTAACCCCGTATTGACTAAGGAATATTTCGTACGATATGTGTCAACTCGGGTAGGCTGTGGATCACAAAATCGGCTTGTCTCTCAAAGCCGTCTTTGCCGTATCCGTGAGTGACGGCAACGGTTCTCACACGGGAAGCTTTGCCTGTCTCAATATCGATGGCGCTGTCGCCCACAATGAGCGTCTCCTCGGGGAGTGCCTTAAGGGCTGAAAGCACGTGCAGGACGGGCGCCGGTGATGGCTTATGTTCTGCCATGGTATCGACCGCCACTACCATGGCAAAGTAATTGTCGATCTCGAATTTTTTTAAAATGCTCAACGAGAGTTCCTCGGTTTTGTTCGTGATAATGGCCATCTTCACGCCGTCGAGCGCTTGCAGGGTCTTAAGCGCACCCGGATAGAGCACGGTTCTGTCCGCCGGGTGAGCGGCGTAGAAATCCAAAAATCTAATCACGAGTTCTTCTCTGTCCCAGCGAAGGTTGCATTTCACGAGCGCGTCCTCTACGAGCTTTGACGGTCCTTCGCCGATGAGGCCGGAGACTTCTTTAGTCGTAAGATCGTTTACACCGCAGGGTTCAAGCGCGTAGTTCAGGGCAATCGTGATGTCCTCTATGGAATTAATCAGGGTGCCGTCGAGATCGAAGATGATAAGCTTTATGGCCATCAATGAATCTAATACGATTCCACCCCATTATTCAACAAATGATCATGCAGAGGACCGTGAGAAATGCTTTCGGAAGCATGATTTAGTCATATTTAACTAATTGGTATTGCACGTTTTTCACTATTGCCGTGTTGTTGCTGTACAAAAGAATGGACTTCGTTATTCAAAATTGCCTTGATTGACCATCTGTCCCGACTCGATGTAACGCCCCCAGGGCTAATCCCTGACCCAAAAGATCACGGTTGGAATCTTAAAGCGCATGGAATCAAGGTGATGCCATACGCACGGACACATAAAGGGATTATTTGTTTTTGACTGTAATCAGTACATTACCCATTTTACCGGAGACATTTTATTTCAAGTGGCGCTCAATGAAAGTCTAGTAGTGAACCGTGCGATCCTTCTGCTATCCAAGATTTGACCGAGCTTGCCTGGCGCCGCATCATCTGGCCAGACTATCGCGGCTCGTCCCCTTCGAGTTTCTTCCGTAAGGCACCTTCAATTGCTTCATTCTGCTTCTCAGGGTACTGGCCTTGATGCCAAGGAGCTCAGCGGCGCCTCCTTTCCCGTGGACTTTACCCTTTGCAATTTCCAAAGCACGGCAAATATGGCGGTAGTTGATCACATCGAGGGGAAGGAGGTCATCATCACGAAGAGCAACAGGAGAACCTTCGATGGACCCGGCTTCCGCCAGCCCCTTGAAGGTGAGGGGTAACCCTTTGCTCAAGATCAGGGCCCGTTCCACCACATTCTCCAATTCCCGTACGTTCCCCGGCCAATGATAGGCAGTGAGCATGTCGATAACACCCCGGGCAAGCGGTGGAGGGGTGGACAGGCCTAATTCCCTTGATTTGCGTTGCACTACATGATGAAGCAACGCGGGGATATCTTCTTTTCGTTTCCGAAGTGGCGGAATGAGAATAGGAAAAACGTTAAGGCGAAACCAAAGGTCTTCCCGGAAAGTCTTTGCCCGCACCATTTCTTCCAGGTCCCGGTTGGTGGCAGCGATAATTCTAATATCTACGGAGACAGATGCAGTCCCGCCAACACGCTCAATCTCCTTGTACTGGATGGCTCTGAGCATTCTGATCTGGGCGTGCTGAGGAAGCTCGCCGATTTCATCGAGAAAGAGCGTGCCGTGATGGGCTCGCTCGAATCGTCCTCGTTTTTGAGACAGCGCCCCAGTGAAGGCCCCCTTCTCATGCCCGAATAGTTCACTGTCAAGGAGCGTCTCGGGAATGGCACCGCAATTAACCTTCACGAAGGGCCCGTCCCTTCTCGTCGAAGAATAGTGAATCGTGTTAGCGATCACGTCCTTGCCAACGCCAGTTTCACCCAGCAGTAAAACCGGGCTGTCGAGGACGGCTACCTGCCTCACCATGGTCATGACGTCTTTCAGGCCAAATTCTGCGCCTACGACCTCGTCTCCCGACAGGCGGAAGAGTTCACGGTGGAGATATCGGTTGTCATCGGCGAGCAGGTCTTTGAGCCTGAGGACCTCCATAAGCGTAAGCGTGTTCGAAAGGGCGATACTGAATGGATCTTTCAGGAGCGAAAAAAGCGAGGTATGTTCCTCAGTGTATCGGTCCTTACCTTCAGCGAGCAGGGCAAGGACCCCAAGTTTGTTTCCGTCCACCTCAAGCATGCATGAAAGAGCGGATGTATCGGGCCTACCATAGTATTTGATCATAAACTGGAAGACCGGGTCCGCCTCCGGCTTGTTAAGGGTCAGAATTCTTGGCAACTCCCTTTCCAGCCGTTGCCTCATCTCTGGAGGAAGCGCAGTAATGCGATCCATCTTCTTGCCCTCGAAAGGAGTGGCCATGGCGATGGTGCGGATGGCGCCGAGACCAGCATCGTAGAGGTGAAGGTACATTTCGTGGGCGGGCATGAAGTCTTTGAGAAACCCCACAGCGCGCTGCATGGCAATCTCGATCTCGAGACTCGAACAGATGAGCTTGGTTGCATCACGGAAAAACACGTTCTCGTTTACACCCATGAGATGGCCTCTTCTTGCTCAGAGACGACAGCTTTCTCGTTTTGACTTATTTCGCAATTCTATGTCCAATTGCGAAATAAGTCAATCCTCTTCTGCGAGATATCGAAAACGGCGTAGGCCGACCACGTGAAAACAGCCCCAGATGGCCATTTATTGCTGTTGTCACTCAACGGCACGATTGCTGCAGTTGAATACGTGCAATGCCGAATGAAAAGGGGTGTGTGAAATGACATGGCTCGAGGTGATCAAAGTGAGGTTTGCAGGCAGTCATACCGGTTCGTTGGACGTATTCCTGCGGTCACTTGAGGAACTCCGAAAAGACGGCTTAATCGCAACGAACTGTTACCGTCACGCGAGCCTGGAAACGGATCTCATGGTACACATTCTATGGGAATCGTCTGACATGGACGAACAGGGGAGCCCACTTGGCCTCGTGCTCGCCCGCGCCCTCCGCGATTTCGGCCTGGTCGACCACTCTCTCTGGCGCCAACACTCCGCGGATGGGGAAGGCCTTCCGCACGTGACCGAAATAGTACCTTAAGAATAAAGGAGGAAAAATATGAACAGACTCATGAGCATCGCAGTCATATGTATCGTTATCGGGTTCATCTTGGCTATTGTGTTTTCTGTAATCTACAAGAATCGAGGCGGACAAGAAAAGGTCTCCGAGTTCGGTAGGTATCACGGCTATTCTGAAAGCACCTATGACGGAGCCAAGCGCGTTTCTGACTACCTCACCCTGTCAAATGGAACAAGGCTGGCGTACGATCTCATTCTTCCGACACGAAAAGGCATCACGGCAAGCACCGCACTACCCTGCCTTTTCAAATACACTCCGTATTTGCGCACCTTCACCATCTTTGACAAGAACGGCAAGAATATGATTGCCGATCTGGTGCGTTTAGGATGGAAAGAAAGGGCGCTGCTTCGGCTCAGATACTGGCTCTCCAAGGATGGCCGCTATATGGACCCAGTTTTCAGGACCCCATGGCTCAAGAACATGATCAGGCACGGGTATGCCGTCATCGTCGTTGAGAGGCCAGGAACGGGGGCATCCTTCGGGAAATGGGACCCATCCCATGAGACGGGCGGGAAAGAGGCGAGCGAGATTATTGATTGGATAGCATCTCAACCTTGGAGCAACGGCAATGTGGGCATGTACGGCGATTCGTTCCAGGCCATGGTGCAGATGGCCGCTGCTGCTACGGGCAATCCTCACCTCAAGGCAATCTTCCCCGCCTCGGCTCCCTTGGATACATACGATTCGGTGAGCTTTCCCGGTGGCGTTTACAACAAAGCCTTCGCAGACTTCTTCAAGTGGTCGACCACATTCCTTCAATCCGGTACTGTGACGCCCGTAGATAGCGATAGGGACGGCTCTCTCATGGCCCTGGCGCAAAAGGAGCGCGCCTTTTCTCTACCGCAAACAGTGGAAAGAATGAAAAACGCAGCGTTCAGAGACAGTGTTGAATCAACGGGGCGAAGTATTTATCAGGACCGCGCTGCCCTCTACCCGTTCATAGAGCGAATTAACCGCTCCGGCGTCGCAGTCTGTATGACCACCGGCTGGTATGACATCTTCGGGAGCGAGATGTTCTTCTGGTACGAGAATCTCACCGTACCCAAGCGACTGATCGTGAGACCCACCGATCACAGTGCCGTGGAGAAAAATGGATCCGATCTGGATTATGGAGCCGAGGCGCACCGCTGGTTCGATTACTGGTTGAAAGGGATCGACAATGGCATCATGAGAGAACCGCCGATCCACTATTACGTTATGGGCTTACCCCAGAAAGACGCCTGGCAGGTATCGTCTCAATGGCCGCC
>DATKMQ010000085.1 GCA_035541755.1 Syntrophorhabdaceae bacterium | reverse complement strand
CGATATCTATGTAACGACCGCGGAGGGCCTTTATCTGTACGACCCAAAAGGGAACGTGCTCACACGGATCATGACCGAGGATATCCGGGCACTTACGGGCACCCAGGCGTACGTGAAGGACGCGCCTGTGAACCTTGTCTACGTTTCTGACTATGCAAAACTGAGCGGTACGGATGTTGAGAAAGCGTTCTATTCCGGCGCCCATACGGGCTTCATCAGTGAGAACGTCTACCTGTTCTGCGCGGCCGAGGGCCTCGCAACGGTAGTTCGTGCGATGATCGACAGGCCCCGCCTTGCAGTAGCGATGAAGTTAAGACCCGATCAGAGGATCACTCTCTCGCAAACGGTGGGGTACCCGAAAAAGACGTAAGAAGTCTGGAGGGGAGCGTACGTTTTTCATAATGCAAAATCGGCCAGATGCCGAGAACCTCCGTTTTTCACAGAAAAGATATTCCTTTTTTCGTTGATTAAGATCAGTAAACACAAAACTCAGCCCAAAGTCTAACAGAGAGGACTGGACCGATTTATGCCGGAAAGGTCAAATTGGCAAAAGATATTCCCAGTGCTGCCTCAAGGCAGATCTTCTCACTTCTTGCCTTCAGTGGCTAAGGGGCTAGCACCCGTTTTGATCTCGGTCTGACGTCGACGGCGTTCCTCGCCCGCCTGGGCAAGTTGCTGTCGATTGCTCTCGTCTACTCGGAAAAACGCTTCACGCCACGTATCGTCTCCCCATTGGTACGGTGTCTGGACGGTGGTGCGGGGCATCCAGGCCCGGTCGAGCAGAACAAGTGCCGTATCAACAATCGAACGCTGCATGTCGGTGTCCCAGGGCTTGCCACAAGGGTTCCCCAGAGGAAAATCCGTAAATACGAAGCGTGGAACCCCGCATTCCTCAACTATGTCCCGCGCACTACCCATGATCACCGTAGGGATACCATTCTCCTCTAAATGTCTCGCGGCCAGACTCACGGTCTGGTGGCAAATAGGTCACAGGGCGGGAAGAAGCAGGACATCGACCCCGTCCTCACGGCACCATTCAAGAATCTGTGGCGCATGGCTTTGCAGCGTTTTCCGCTGGCTATAATCCGACGGTATGCCGTAGAAGCGGGGCGAGACCGATCCGATTCCGCGAGCTGCAGCACATTCGAGCAGGCGGTCGAGAGGCAGAAAACTATTGATATCCTCGGTATGGGTTGCCTGCTTGTCCCAACCAAGATCGTCCGTGAATAAACGGGCAGGTGGGGGACTTATCGGTTCGACATAGGCATGCCGCGCCTCCAATCCAAACCCCAGAATGTCGGTCTTCACCTCGGCGCGCGGTTTACCCGCAGTCGTGACCAACCCCACCTTACACTGGGCGAGGGGTTTGCTCGGGCGGGTAAATGGTACTTCATCGTAGCGAGGCCAGGCGTATGCTTTGGCATAGCCCTGGGCAGCATAGTATTCTCGACTGCGATCAATGTAACTCACAAAAGAGCGGTGTGTCTCATGATGTTCCATTGGTCTTCCTCCCTCGATATGTGAGATAAGCCTCTGCACTCACTAATGTCCTAAAAAGTATAGGCAAGGTATGTGCGCGTGTCAACAAACGTGCGCTGTTCCCGGCTATAGGCCAAAATTCTCCCTTTTTGACTGTAATCCACACCCTGTCTATATAAACAGACGTAAGTGATTTCAGACCGTACTAAATAGCACGACCATTCGGGGAGACTGGACTTGGCCAGTCGTCGGGTTTTTGTCTGACATTAGAGAACTGATCTATTCTAAGTTTCTTGTCCTCTTCCGAATAAGGAAAGGGCAACATGAGACATGTCTTAATTGTTCGTCTCGGTCCAGAGGAACGTCAAATATCTGTTTGTCTTCCGTACTGGATACCAAGCTTATTCATTTTGCTCCGGAGCGTGCTCGCGTTGATGCCGAGCACCTCTGCCGCCCCTCCCGGGCCATGTACCTTTCCGCCGACCTCCTCAAGGACGTGCATGATGTGACTGGAGATCACGTCATCGAGGCTCCGGAGACCTTTTTCTCCATCCTGGCGGGCGCTATATTTCGGAGGGGGAGAGAGAATACGATCAAAGACGAGGGATTCTCCCTTGCTGAGAATGAGAGCGCGTTCGAGCACGTTCTCGAGCTCACGAACGTTGCCGGGCCAGTCGTATGCCATAAGTTGATCAATGGCGCCGGGGGCGAGGACGGGCGCAGCAGGAAGCTTAAGATCTTTCGACCTCCTCCTGAGGAAGTGACGGGTCAACGCCGGGATATCAACCTTCCTGTCTCTCAGAGGGGGGATCACTATCGGAAAGACATTGAGCCGAAACCAAAGGTCTTCTCTGAAATTACCCGTCTTGACCATCTCTTCAAGAGGGCGGTGTGTAGCGGTAATGATCCGTATGTCTACGGGAATTGAGGCTGTACCACCCACTCGCTGAATCTCCTTGTATTGCAGCACCCTGAGCAGTCTCACCTGAGCGGCAGGAGGCAGTTCACCAATCTCGTCAAGGAATATGGTCCCGTGATGTGCCCTCTCGAAACATCCCCGTTTCTGGGCGATGGCCCCGGTAAAAGAGCCCTTCTCGTGGCCGAATAGCTCGCTGTCAATGAGGCTCTCCGGAATTGCACCGCAATTAACTTTTATAAACGGACCGTCCTTGCGGGAAGATGAATAATGCAATGCGTTCGCGATCACGTCTTTTCCAACCCCCGTTTCTCCTCGGACAAGCACCGGGCTGTCAAGGGGAGCGACATGTCCCACCAATTCCGCTACATCTCTCAGCCCGAACTCCAAGCCAACGATTTCGTCCCCTGACAGGCGAAAGAGCTCACGGTGGAGATAGCGGTTGTCGTCGGCAATGATATCTTTAAGCCTGAGAACCTCCTGATGCTCTAATGCGTTGGACACGGCAATGGCAAAAGGTTCATGTAAGTTCCCGAGAAGTCTCGCGTGTTCCTCGGTGTAACGGTCGCAGCCTTCCACCGAAACGACCATGCTTCCCAAAGGCCTGCCTCCGCTCCGCAAGAACATAAGCATAAGGGATGATTCAGCCGGCACAAAATACTGGGCGACCGACCACGTAGCGGGCTCAGCCGATGGGCGATTGACGATATGTACGGCTACGGGCTCGAGGCCGGCACGATCGACGAGAACCCGTTCGCCGAATGTGAACTTCTGGAATTTCTCGCGGACTTCTATAGAAAGGGGATGGAGTACATCCACGGTTTCACCCCCTTCTTCGTCGGCTACAAAGACGGTTTTGGCAGCGCCGAGATCCGGCTGCCAGAGATGGACGCTCAGCCACTTGGCCGGCATGACCTGGCGAAGAAATGCGATGCAGCTACGCATGCCAGTCTCAAGATCGAGACTGCCGCATATCCTGAGGGTCACTTCCTGGAATATGTCTTTCTCGTGCGTCGTCATGTTTACCTCCATGGCAAATCGGATATGCTTGCCGTGTTTTTTGCCTGTACTTTGGAGTCGCCAATTTCCGTAGTTTCCTATGAAGATACGCTCTGGACTGGGTCTGCAAGTAGATGATTGCATCAGTGTTGGCCATGTCGATGGCAGTTGTTCTCTCGACTTGTTTAATTGTCTCATATCATGGAAACAGTCTGTTGGCAATTAGAAATTGCGAAATACCACAATCAAAATACTGCGATATTTAGTAATTTTGGCTCTCTGATGGACGAAACACGTTGATATTTATGGACAATTGTTTATGGCATCCTTCTTGCCTTATCTATATCTTAGTAAAGGAGGCGGTTATGAGATGGATAGAACTCATTCATGTAAGATCTTCAAACAAGCAAAGGATGCCTGACATGTCGGCTTTTCAAGTGAATGATTCACCGGAGGGGCTGCTCGAGATGAGCATGTATCGCGACGCCACTGTCGAAACTGATCTTGCAATCCATCTGACATGGGAAACCTCAGAGACGGCGACGGACGGAAGTCAGCTCGCCTTCCAGCTCGTCTCGGCGCTCAAGCTTTTCGGTCTGGTTCATCACTCCGTGTGGATAGAGCAGGAAAGACGGATGGCATTTAAGCGCAACGAAGACCGGGATCAACTACTGATCTGACCTCGTCAGGTCACAAAAGGAGGAATACATGGAAACTTTTATCGGAATTCTCAAACATACCCCATGGTGGGTTTTTCTTGCATTCGTTTACGTCCTGTACGCAGGCATCAAAGCCACCAGACCACGTCGCGTACCTATGTTCAGATTGCTTATCCCTCCCTGTATATTCACGCTTTTGTCGCTTTATACGCTTATCGGTCGCATCGGAGACCATGTCCTTTACATATTACCGTGGGGCCTGGCCATCGGTACGGGGATTATCATCGGTTGGCTGGAAAGCCGCAGGTTTGTTCTTGTCGCAGATAAAAAGGGGCGCCATCTTCAAATACCAGGATCTGTCCTGAGCTTTTTTCTGTTCCTTTTCTTCTTCGGCGCCCAATACTATTACGGATTCATGAGAGCCACGGACCCGGCAAGGGTTAAAGGAATCACCTTTGTGGTGTTCATGCTTCTCGTTTCCGGCCTTGGCACCGGCATTATGTGGCTGAGGAGTTATTCGTATCTCCTCGCGTATACGAGGGCCAGATGAAAGTATTTCTTGGCCGTGGTCGACATCAAAGGTTCTACAGTTGCATGAAGATGGGGGGCATAGGTTCGTGCTGTGCCTTCGAATACTCGCCCTCATCCCTCCCAACCGGGAGAAAGGAGAATAAGATGAAAACGGTAACAGCGCCAACCTTGTCAGATTTGGAAAACATTAAACGCATCGGAACGGGTCTCGCCTTCATTCTGTTCCCGCTCCTTTTCGTAGTGGCGTTTGCTCTTCATCCGCATTTATTGAATCCCCATGTGCTTTCTGCACGGGCCCTGGTACTCAGGGCACGCCATGCCGATCTCATGCAACTGGGTCACGCGCTGGATCTATTCAGCACGATCCTTCTCGTGGCGGTAGCCCTACGCTTCATGAGGAAGCTGGAAGATACGTCTGTCGCATGGGCCGGTCTCATCGGCGCTGCGCTTGCGATCTGGGGCGTGCTTATGCTCGCCACTTTAAAGGGGGCACTTTGTCTCACCATGAGCGCAGTCGACACAGTATCCGATCAGGAGTTCGCTCAGATGATACCGGGGCTCGTGGCCATGTTTTCGAGAAAGGGTTGGATGGTCATGACGTGGGGCATCGTCTGTATGCCTCTGGGGTTTGCCATTCAGTGTATCGCGCTCCTCAGGACAAGAACGATCCCCCGGTGGCAGAGCGCCCTGTTCCTTATGGGCATGCTGTTGCTCTGCACCCCTGATGGGGCCGAAATTGTGAGTCTCTCTGCCTCCTCGCTTATGGCAATAGCGTTGGTGCCCTACGGGGTTCAGACGATCATAAACAAGAACGCATGGACGCAAAACGGCAGGGTGGGCGAAATGCGTGTCGCGTTAGCTGTTGCGGATAAGGCTGTCAGGTGATCCCATGAAATTTGACAATAGCCAGGACATACGGAATCCAATATATAAGCACCTTGCCATCTCGCCTTTTCCGGCCTTTGGTTGTACAATGGGAAAAGAGCGGTCGTGTCCAAAGATCAGGAGGACAATTATGCTGAGTTCTAAAGGGATAACAAGATTATTTGCCATCGTTGCGGTCTCTATAGGATTGCTGACGACACTACCTCAATGTTCCGGACGGTCTTTCGATAATACAGACCAGAAATTGGAGGCCTTGGTCGCTGGTTTTGTCCTGAACGACAAATCGGTGAGAAACTGCGTGCTGGCCGTGGCAAAAGGCGACGGCTCGCTCAACTGGTCCGGGGCCGCCGGTATCGGGCACCAAAACGGGCAGGCGCCTATGACAAAGGATACCCCCATATATATCGCCAGCGTCACAAAGCTCTATACCGCAACCGCCATCATGCGCCTCTCCGAATCAGGCGCACTTTCCCTTGACGATCCGATGTCCAAGTACCTGCCGGACAAACTCATCCGTGGTATCCATGTTTATGAGGGAACGGACTACTCTTCGAAAATCACGATCAGGCAGCTTGTCTCGCACACTTCGGGTATAGCCGACTACTACGATGAAAAACCCAAAGGAGGGAAGAATCTCTTTGAAGTATTCATAGAACAGCCGGAACGTCCATGGACCGTGGAGGAGACCATAGAGAGAGCCAGAAAGGACTTACGGCCTAACTTCGCTCCGGGCACTCGCACATCTTATTCGGATACGAATTTCCAGCTATTGGGAAAAATTATCGAAGCCGCAACGGGGAAACCGCTTCACGTCGTTTTCGACGAATTGTTCTTCCGTCCCCTCGGCCTTACCCACACGTGGATGATCGGCCGCTCGAAGCCGCTTGCCCCTTCATCTGATCCGGCGGATGTATTCTACAAAGATATGAATATCACGAAAACGCGCTCAAATGGGGCCTACTGGGCAGAGGGAGGGATCGTTTCCACTGCGGAGGAGATGATCGTGTTCTTGAAAGCACTCAACGAGGGACGCATCATTCGAGGCGAAACAGTGCAGGCGATGCATGACTGGCGCTCCTGGCATTTTCCCCTTCGTTACGGCTACGGCACCATGCTGTTCAAAATGCCGCCATTGTCGTCAAGAATCTTTGGAGTGCCTCCCCTGTGGGGCCATTCAGGCTCTACCGGCTCCTTCCTCTATTACTCAGAAGACTTGAACCTGTACATGGCGGGAACCATCGATCAGGTTGACGCAAAGGTTGCGCCTTTCAAGCTCATGCGGGCGGCAATGAAGGCAGTTCGATCCGGGCTTACAACGTCGAAACAAAAGACCTATACTGATAGCTCACTTCCGGAAATGGCCGGAAGGCTGTCTTAGGAGGATGCTATGAAAGCGACGGTATTAGTGGGAACAGCCGAAAATGAAACTTCCATCTTTACCTGGACGCTCAACTCGTTCCTCGAACAAAAGGGCTATTCGGTAAAGACGTATTATTTGAGCGATATGAAGATTCCACCGTGTGGCGGGGAGTTTGACTGCTGGCTGAAAACGCCGGGAATATGCAAGATGCCAGGTCCCCATCGAGAGATCGCGGCTTCCATCATCCAGAGCGACCTGCTCGTGGGTCTCACGCCGGTGACCTGGGGAGGATACAGCTACGACCTAAAGAAGGCCATGGACCACACGATTCCCCTGGTATCTCCCCTCATGGAGTCTTCCCATGGCCTGACGTACCACGTTCCACGCTATCGTCACTATCCGGACTACCTCGCTATCGGTATATTGGAAAAGCCGGATAATAATCTGGAGCATATCTTCGAGACACTCATAAAAAGAGTGGTCCTCAACTATTACGCGGATCATTATGATACGCGCTTTATATACCGTGATGCAATATCGGCCATCACTTCCGCTTCCTTGGAATCCTGGTTCCCCTTGCGTCACAGCAGCGGGGAAAAGACCCTCACACACGTGGACATTGATGTTACGCCGCCATCACG
>DATKMQ010000084.1 GCA_035541755.1 Syntrophorhabdaceae bacterium | reverse complement strand
ATTATACCCTGTCCATGCCTTCTGTGAAAGATATTTATTGACATTCTATCTTTCTGTTTATATGATATGTACGATTGATATACTAAACGGTTAGTTACTAGATTCCCGATCAGGAGAGACCGGTTCTATCGCGCGGACTTTGAGATGGTTTTGACCATCTCAGGGATTGAAATGGCCGAATTATTGAGAAAGGAGTGTGGAGATGTTTGAGCTTACCCCTGAACAGAGAGATATTAAACGCGCCGCAAGGGAATTTGCTGAAAAAGAGTTCGAAGAGAAAGGAAGAGAACTGGATGATAAAGAGGAATTTGATGACGCGCTGTGGAAGAAGGCAGCAGAGCTCGGATTTATCGGTGTGTTTATCGATGAGGCTTACGGAGGTGCGGGGCTCGGTCACTTCGAGCAATGCCTCATTATTGAGGAGTTTGCGCGCGTTGATACCGCGATTGCCCAGTGTATGGTCGCCTGCTATTTCGGAACCCAGCTGATCAGATTATTTGGCACCGAGGAGCAGAAGAAGAAATATCTTCCCCCGGTCTGTCAAGGAAAGTGGAGAGCGGGTATGGCGTCGACCGAGCCGGATGCCGGAAGCGATGTGGCATCGATCACCACGACTGCCGTAAAAGATGGCGATGAATACGTGATATCAGGAAACAAGATGTTCATCACTAACGCAAACCTGGCTGATTTTCTGGTGGTTCTTGCTGTTACAGACCCGAAGAATCCGAAGAAACATGACCGGTTGAGCACGATCATCGTGGAAACCAACAGACCGGGTTATGAGGCGAACAAATTGCATGGAAAACTCTCCATCCGATGTTCCAACACGGGCGAGGTAGCGCTCAAGGAGGTGCGGGTGCCGCGAGAAAACCTCGTAGGCAAAGAAGGCAAGGGGTTTTCTCAGCTCATGGACTTCTTTAACCGGGCTCGTCTTGATGGCGGAGGGGCCCTTGCAGTAGGAACGGCTGAGGGAGCTCTCGAAAAGGCCATGGCCCACGTAAAGAAAAGAAAGGCTTTTGGCGGTCGCCTTGCGGGACTCCAACTCGTTCAGGCCAAGATTGCCGAGATGGCGACGCTCCTTGAAGCCGGGAGAAGCCTTCTCTACAGGGCGGCGCTTGGCGTGGACAGGGGAGAAATTGACCCCGCGCTTATCGCCATGGCCAAGTGGTATACCTGTGAGATCGCGGTCAAGGTTGCCGATGAGGCGATCCAACTCCACGGAGGATACGGCATACTGAAGGAGTACGGGGTAGAGCACTACTGGCGGGATGCGAAGGTGCTCGAGATCTTTGAGGGCACCAAGGAAGTGGAGAAGGTGCTCATCGGAAAGAAGCTCCTCGGTAAATACGAGTAGAGTCCAATATGGTGTGGCTATTCTGACGAGGCTATATCCCCATTGGCTCTTCGCATCACAGGTGTTTTCCGCGCCGCCGCATGGGGCAAGGCGCGGGCTTACCTCGACCTATTTTGTAAGTAAGACGGGGCACGTGGAGCCCTTAAGCACATTGCGGGCCACACCGCCGATCAGGTACTTTGCGATACCCGATCTTCCGAGAGAGGCTATCACGATGAGATCGATGCCCTTGTCTTTTGCCTCCTCCAGTATTTCCTGATAAGCAACCCCCTGGCAAACTTTGGTGGTTATCTTTACCTCTCTTACTTGCGAAAACTTGGCAAGCTGTTTCTTGATGTTTTCTTCCGCCTCATTCCACGGATGGTTCTTTATCATCCGCACCAACTCTTCGGAATACGTCGGATAGAGCCCTAAAAGAAAATCCATGTCGTGTTCAATAACGTGGAGAAGAAAGACCTGTGCGTTATACTGCCTGGCTATATCGAGCGCTTGCTCCAATGCTTTGTCTGAATAGGCGGAGAAGTCGGTGGGTACGAGAATCTTGGTCGGTTTCAACATATCGTCACCTCCTGTGAACGTGATCCTTATATCTAATTAATTATACGCAGGTCCGGTCCATTTCTCTATATGTACGTAGGATTTTTTTTGGCCTTTTCGCACGTGAACCCATCATGCGGCCCCTCTGGATGGCATGCGGTTTGGAAATGATAGGTCGAGGCGGAGAAAACCGAGGGCAGCTACGATCTCAAGGGCATTTTGATTTTGTTCAACGAGTTGTGAAAAGGACGCTTCAGACGTATACTATTGTGTGGGCGGAAGCGAGGAGTATCTGTCTATACAAAACATGAAACCGTCGGAAGGACCTGCTTATGAAAATCGTCGCTCTTATCGGTAGTCCAAAGGGGATCAAAGGAAACACGGCCGCATTACTCAAAGTGGTGCTTGAGGGGGCAGAAAGCAAAGGAGCTGAGACCGAGACCATCGCTATTCGGGGAGGAGAAATAAAGCCGTGTCTCGGCTGTGATACGTGCCACCGGGTAGGGGTGTGCCCGCAAAAGGATGAATTTAACGCGGTCAAGGCAAAGATCATTAAGGCAGAAGGTCTTATCCTGGCAAGCCCCAATTACATATTCCACGTGAGCGCCCAGCTGAAAGCCTTTATAGATCGCTGCTGTGGCGTGGTTCACTGCCAAAGCTTCGAGGGCAAGTATGGGGCTTCTGTGGTCACTTCCGGGGGAGGAGATGAGCAACCGATTGCCGACTATCTGAATCATTTCTTGGTGACTACGGGGGCTATTCCCGTGGGTTCGGTATGCGCCACCATGGGCCGGTTGCAAGGGCAGGATTTCCCTCACGATCTGAGAAAAGGGGCGTACGCATTGGGTGAGAAGCTGGTGGCGGCCTGGAAGAACAAAGAAACAAAAGGCGAGTACGAAAGTACCTCGGTTAAATTTCAGGAACGCATGCGATCCCTCATGATCTGGCGTAAACAAGAGTGGCCCTATGAATACGAATACTGGAAGAAACACCGCTTTCTCAATGATTCGGAGAAAGGGTGAGGCAGATGTTGCCCGCTTCGCCTGACCGGGTGGAGGCGCGCGCATTTCGTAGCAGAGGGGATCTTTTGTGCGTGACGCACTGGCGGGATCAGGCGTGCATAAGGTTTGGATGCTCGCCCTCCCTGTAGTTGCGGCCACATTCAAATAATCTTACAATTCAGCAGGCAAGGGACTTGAGAGAATATGGATAGAGAATCACCGCCAGCGGCCAAACAATCGACCTTTGATTTTATCGGAAGGGCTTTTCGTTACAGGAATTACCGGCTTTTCTTTGGGGGCCAGGGTGTTTCCCTGATCGGGACATGGATGCAGCAGATAGCTATGAGCTGGCTTGTTTACCGCCTGACCAATTCCGCCTTTTACCTGGGTCTCATAGGCTTTACCGGCCAGGCCCCGATTTTTTTCCTCACCTCCTTTGCGGGGGTCTTAATTGACCGTATCCACCGTCGGAATCTCCTCATCATAACGCAGACGTTGGCCACTCTCCAGGCGTCTATTCTGGCGTTTCTTACCATAAGCGGACAGATTCAGGTCTGGCACCTTGTGCTGTTAAGTATCTTTCTCGGCTCCATCAATGCCGTGGACATGCCGGCCCGCCAGTCCTTTGTCATAGAGATGGTAGAAAACAAGCAAGACCTTGGGAATGCTATTGCGCTCAACTCTTTTATGTTCAATAGCGCACGGCTCGTAGGCCCGTCAATCGCCGGTCTGGTCGTGGCCGCCATTGGCGAGGGTCCCTGCTTTCTGCTAAACGCCATAAGTTTTCTCGCCATTATTGCTACACTGCTTGCCATGAGGATACCTAAACCAAAGAACGAGAACAGGTCTGCCTCCCTTTTTCATGGATTAAAAGAGGGGTATCGATATGTTTTAGGCTTTCCGCCGATTCGATATGTCCTTCTTCTGTTGGCCCTCACGAGCCTCGTTGGTATGCCGTATGTGGTCCTCATGCCCATTTTCGCGCGGGACATACTCCACGGAGGACCTCACACCCTGGGTTTTCTCATGGGCGCGCTCGGCGTGGGCGCGCTCGCGGGGGCGCTCTATCTTGCCTCCCGCAAATCCATCCTTGGTTTAGGAAGGCTTATTGTCATCGCTTCGAGCATGTTTGGCGCGGGGCTTGTCATCTTCTCCTTTTCCCGCCATTTTGTGCTCTCTGTCTTCATCCTCTTTTTCACCGGTTTAGGTATGATCGTCCAGATGGCTTCGAGCAACACGATCTTGCAGACTATCGTTGAGGAAGATAAACGGGGGCGTATCATGAGCTTTTACACCATGGCCATGGCCGGTACGGTCCCCTTCGGAAGCATCATGGCAGGTAGCCTTGCAAGCAGGATCGGTGCTCCCGATACCCTTATCATTGGCGGCTCACTCTCTATCGTCGGTTCTCTCCTCTTCATGAAGAAACTCCCTGTGATTCGGCAGGCAGTGAGACCCTGTATGTGAAAATGGGTATTATTCGGGAGATTTCGCAAGGGCCCAACTGAATCATTGCGGCTTAACCGGTGGGTACCGGAGGTTTATGCCCTCGGGTTGACTAAAGGGGGTTGATTCTGGTAATCTATACTATCTCATGCAAAGACAATCAGGGTGGAAATCCAAGTCAAAAGAGGAAATTAAAGAAATCTTTCAGTTCGCTGAAGAGTACAAGGAATTTCTCGATCGTGCCAAGACTGAGAGAGAGGCTGCCGAATATATCGAGCGGTATCTGAAGATCAACAATTTTCAGACCGATTGCACGAAGAAAAAGGTATATGCGGTAAACCGCGGTAAGGAAGTGATCGCTTATGTGGCCGGAAGCCGGGGCCCGTCGGCGGGACTTAACATTATCGTTGCTCACATCGATGCACCGAGGCTCGACCTCAAACAGAACCCCCTGTACGAAGACGTCGATCTGGCGCTCTTGCGCACACACTATTACGGCGGCATCAAGAAATATCAGTGGCTCGCCATGCCGCTTGCCCTTCATGGCGTGGTGGTAAAGGGAGATGGCACTTCGGTGCAGATTGTCGTCGGGGAGGAGGACGAAGACCCTGTCTTCATGATCGACGACCTGCTGCCCCACCTTTCCCGCAAGACTCAGGACGAAAAGAAGCTTTCCGACGCGATCGATGGCGAGAAGCTCACCGTAGTTTTTGGAAGCCTTCCGCTTGTGGGCAAGGAAAAAGATGCCGTGAAAGAATACGTCTTGAAGCTCATGGCCGACAAATACGATATTGCGGAAAATGACTTTATCAGCGCCGAGTTGGAGGTAGTTCCCGCATTCAAGGCCAAAGATGTGGGCATCGACAGGAGCATGGTGGGTGCTTATGGACAAGATGACCGGGCTTCAGCCTTTACGCTTCTTCAGGCGATCTGCGAGACTGAAGATCTCGAGCGCCCGTGTCTTGCTATTTTTACGGACAAGGAAGAAATCGGCTCGGAGGGGGCCACAAGCGTTAGATCGGCCTTCCTGCAGCTGTTTCTCGATGAAGTCATGGCGGGCCAGGGTTTAGCGATGAGCGATGCGGAATCAAGAAAGATGCTTTTCTATTCGAAGGCGCTTTCTGCGGACGTGAATGGCGCTCTCAATCCGACCTTTCAGGATGTCCACGAGCGTCAGAATGCCGCCTATCTCGGCCGGGGCGTTTGCATTTCAAAATTCACCGGGCATATGGGCAAGGTGGGGGCGAGCGACGCCAGCGCCGAATTTGTTGGAGAGATCACGAGGCTCTTTACCAGGGAGAATATTATCTGGCAGACGGGAGAACTCGGAAAAATCGACGAAGGGGGAGGTGGAACGGTGGCGAAATACCTTGCCGCGTACGGCATGGATATACTTGATTGCGGTGTGCCGCTTTTGACCATGCACTCACCCTATGAATTGTCGAGCAAGCTCGATATCTTCGAATCATACCGTGCTTTCACCATCTTCTTTAAATCGTAGAATCTTTGATAGCAAGAACGGAGGCTTCAAAATAATATGACGGAATTTGAACAATTGGATATACCGGAGATCCTGCCCGTGCTTCCGGTGAGAGATATGGTCATGTATCCCTCGGTGGTTCTCCCACTCTTTGTGGGGAGGGACATGTCTATCAATGCCGTAGAAAAGTCCTTGTCAAAGGACAGATTGATCTTTGTTGCTGCGCAAAAGGACTTGACCGATGAAGACCCTCTGCCGGACCGGGTTTATTCCATCGGGGTCGTCTCTCAGATTATGAGGATGCTTCGGCTTCCCGACGGCAGGGTGAAAGTCCTGATCCAGGGCTTAAAAAAAGCACGCATCGACGAGTATGTGCAGGAAGTGCCCACGTATCTCGCGCGCATTTCGAGCATCGAAGAACCGATCATCACCGAAATTACCCTCGAGATAGAGGCGCTCATGCGCTATGTCAAGGAAGAGATGGAGAAGGTCGTCTCCATGGGCCGTATGGTACCTCCCGACATACTCATGGTTCTCGATACCATCGATGAGCCGGGCCGACTGGCTGATATTGCTGCGGCGAACCTCGGGCTTAACGTGGATAAGGCCCAGGAGATCCTCGAGATCATAAACCCGGTGGAACGCTTGAGAAGGCTTTCCGAAATATTAGGCAAAGAAATAGAGATGCTCAACGTTCAAGCTAAAATCCTCTCCCAGGCAAAAGAAGAGATGACGAAATCGCAAAGAGAGTATTTTTTGCGGGAACAGATGAAGGCGATCCGCACCGAGTTGGGTGAGAGCGACGAAAGATCTGAGGACGTAGAAGACCTGCGCAAGCGCATCAAAAAGGCAAAGATGCCCAAAGACGTGGAGAAAGAGGCGAACAAACAGCTCGAACGCCTCGACATGATGCATCCCGACGCCATAGAATCGACCATGGTGAGGACTTACATCGAATGGCTCGTGGAGCTCCCCTGGAGTAACTCCACCAAAGATAACATTGATATCAAGCAGGCGAGAACGATCCTTGACCATGATCACTACGATCTCGACAAGGTGAAAGAGCGAATCCTTGAATTCTTAAGCGTGCTCAAGCTCAAGAAGGAGATGAAAGGCCCCATCCTTTGTTTTGTGGGCCCGCCCGGTGTAGGTAAAACCTCACTCGGAAAATCGATCGCACGGGCCATAGGCAGGAAGTTTTCGCGCATATCGTTGGGAGGCATGAAGGACGAAGCGGAGATCCGAGGCCACAGACGTACCTACGTGGGCTCCATGCCTGGCAGAATTATCCAGAGCATCAAACAGGCCGGAACGAATAACCCGGTGTTCATGATGGATGAAATAGACAAGATCGGAAGCGATTTCAGGGGTGACCCGGCAAGCGCGCTTCTGGAGGTGCTCGACCCCGAACAAAATAATGCGTTCAGCGACCACTACCTTAACGTTCCATTCGATCTGTCCAAGGTCATGTTTATCACGACGGCGAACAGGGTGGATACGATCCCGTCGGCGCTCCGCGACAGGATGGAAGTTATCAGCATACCGGGTTACACGGAGAGAGAAAAGCTTAAAATCGCCAAGCAGTACCTCGTTTCCAAACAGTTAAAGGAAAATGGTTTGACCGAGAAAAGGCTTGAGATTGCCGACCACGCCATGGAGAGGATCATTCAGGAATACACCCGGGAGGCCGGGCTCAGGAACCTGGAACGAGAAATCGCGGCCATCGCACGCAAGGTTGCGCGAAAGGTGGCCGAGGGCGATCGAAAAAAGACCTTGATCACCGCGAAGAATCTTCATACATATCTCGGGCCGGTTAAATACCTCCCCGAAAGCCGGATCGAAGAAGATTTCGTGGGCGTGGCGAGCGGCCTTGCCTGGACGGAGTTCGGCGGCGATATACTCTATGTGGAAGCATCGTGCAGGAAGGGCAAAAAAGACCTTCTGCTCACAGGCAGCATGGGCGATGTGATGAAGGAATCGGTCCAGGCGGCCCTCACCTACATCAAGTCCAAGGCCAACGAGTTGAGCATCGACAAAGACATTTTTAATGACCTGGAGATGCACGTCCATGTGCCGCAGGGGGCGATTCCAAAGGACGGACCTTCCGCGGGGATTACCATGGCAACTGCCATGATAAGCGCCATTACCGGTAAGCCGGTGAACCGAAAGGTCGCTATGACCGGAGAGATTACCCTGACCGGAAGGGTCCTCGCCATAGGGGGTCTCAAAGAAAAGACCCTGGCCGCGCTACGAAACCGCATAGAGAGAGTCATCATTCCGGAAGAAAATCTGCATGAACTCGCGGATATACCGGCATACGTGAAGAAAAAAATAACATTCCTGCCGGTCAAGAACATGGACGACGTGGTAGGTATTATATTTCATAAAGGATGAAGCAGGCATCTTTCTATGAGAAGCGGGAAGATGGGAAGGTCTATTGCTTCCTTTGCAGGCAGCATTGCATCATCGCCCCGGGCAAACGCGGGCTCTGCGGCGTCAGAGAAAACCGGGACGGCACGCTTTATACGCTCGTCTATGAGATGCCCTGCGCGACCCATGTAGACCCCATTGAAAAGAAGCCCCTTTTCCATTTCTTTCCGGGCTCCCGGGCCTTTTCAATCGCAACAGCCGGGTGCAATTTCCACTGCCTCCACTGCCAGAACCATGATATATCGCAGATACCTCCCCAAGCGTGCGTTGTTTCCGGCGAAAAGATGACCGCCGATGAGGTCGTCGTCTCTGCGAGCCATGCGGGATGCAAGAGCATCTCTTACACCTATACCGAACCCACGATCTTCTACGAATACGCCTTTGACATCGCGCAGCTCGCGAGAGAAAAGGGTATTTACAACAATTTCGTCACGAACGGCTACATTGAAGACGAACCCCTTCGGGCTATCAAACCGTACCTCGATGCGGCCAACATTGATCTCAAGGGCTTTGACGAATCATTCTACAAGAAAATCTGCAAGGCGGAATTGTCCAAGGTCCTGGATACGATAAGGACTTATAGGAAGCTCGACATCTGGATAGAGCTGACTACCCTTATTATACCGGGTTACAACGACAAGGAAGAGGCGCTTCGCGCCATAGCGAGATTCATCATGGATGAGTTGGGGCCCCAGGTCCCGTGGCACGTAAGTGCCTTCTATCCGACATACAAGCTCCTTGATGCTAAACGAACCAGTCCCGAGACATTAAAGCGCGCCCGGGAGTTAGGGCTCGAGGCGGGTTTGAGATACGTTTACGAGGGCAATATCCCCGGTTCAGACGGCGAGCACACATACTGCTACAATTGCAAGAAGGCAGTGATCAAGCGATACGGATACGGCATTCTTGAGTATAACATCAAGGGCAGCTCATGCGTGTATTGCGGCGCGACTATCGACGGGATCGGCCTTTAGACACCGCCTTATGCCATAGGAGTCCCATTTCGCCTCTTCGCGGCAGAACCCTTTGTAATTTCATGTATATCATTTGAGGATCCTCCCCAATGTGAGGCGCGAAAGACTTTTCAGGAATGTCATGCATCAAGCGTACATCGGACCGAGCTTGTGTTATATTGTGAATTATTTCATAAGTTTCATTGACAATGAAAAAAGAAAATGTTTAATAATATAGGAAATCAAGGTCCATGATTCATAGACGGCATCAGTTTATCCAATAAAATTCTTAAAGGAGGTTATAGATGACTTTCAAGAAAGGGTTCAGCGCGGCACTTCTTCTCTTCGCTGCGGCGCTTTTCGCTTCCCCGGCCTTAGCGAGTGAAGCGGACATCGTACTTCCCAACCTGAGTACGGTGCAGTTCAGCGCCTTCGGCGGCTTAAGCGGTCTTCACATCATGTATTTCGGAATCGTTGTCTGTTTCATCGGTCTACTATTTGCGATGGTCCAGTACAAGCAGACGGGGAACCTCCCGGTCCACAAGTCCATGCTTGATGTTTCAAATATCATCTGGGAAACCTGTAAATCATACCTCGCCCAGCAGGGAAAGTTCCTGATCATCTTATGGATCCTTATTGGCATCTGTATGACCTATTACTTCATGGGCCTGCAGGGCAAGGCCGTGGGCTCCATGGTCGTGATTCTGTTGAGCTCGATCCTCGGCATTCTCGGTTCTTACGGCGTGGCCTGGTTCGGCATGCGTATCAACACCAAGGCAAACTCCAGGACTGCGTTCGCATCGCTCACGGGCAAGCCTGTGGATGTGGTGAAGATTCCCACGAAATCAGGTATGAGCGTGGGTCTGCTTCTCGTCTCAGTGGAACTTTTCTTCATGATCTGTATCCTGGTTTTCCTCAAGGAGCCTGGACCCTGCTTTATCGGTTTTGCTATCGGTGAGTCACTTGGCGCAAGCGCACTCAGAATCTGCGGTGGTATCTTCACCAAGATCGCGGACATCGGCTCCGACCTTATGAAGATCGTATTTCACCTTCCTGAAGACGATCCCAAGAACCCCGGTGTTATTGCCGACTGTACCGGTGACAACGCTGGTGACAGCGTGGGCCCGACTGCCGATGGTTTCGAGACCTACGGTGTGACCGGCGTGGCACTCATCGCCTTTCTGGCGCTTGCTCTTGCTGCAAATTCAGCTATGTCAGGGACACTCATCATCTGGATATTCGCAATGCGTATTCTCATGATCCTCACGTCTCTCGTTTCCTACTTCATAAACAGCGGCATTACGAGTTCGCTCTATGGCGCCAAGAAGAAATTCAACTTCGAGCAACCGCTCACAAACCTCGTGTGGATCACTTCGATCATCTCGATTATCGTCACCTTCTGGGCAAGCTACACGCTCCTTTCCGGCATGCCTGGCCCTCTGGCTGACCTCTGGTGGACGCTCTCGATCATCATCAGTTGCGGCACCATAGCGGGCGCTCTGATCCCCGAGTTTACCAAGGTATTTACGAGCACAAAATCGCGCCATGTTCAGGAAGTGGTGGGCGCGGCCCGGCACGGCGGCGCATCGCTTGACATCCTCTCCGGGTTTGTCGCCGGTAACTTCTCAGCCTTCTGGGAAGGACTCACGATCCTCGTTCTCATGTTCGTGGCCTATCTCGTATCTCAGCACCCCTCAATTCTCGCCATCATGCCTGCCAAATTCTCTTTCGCCGCACCGGTTTTCGCGTTCGGTCTTGTGGCGTTCGGTTTCCTCGGCATGGGCCCTGTAACGATCTGCGTGGACAGCTTCGGCCCGGTTTCCGATAACGCACAGTCCGTGTACGAGCTTTCCCGGATTGAAAGTGTTCCCAACGTAAAAGCAGAGATTAAGAAAGATTTCGGTTTCGACCCTGACTTTGAGAACGGCAAAGACTATCTCGAAGAGGCAGACGGCGCAGGAAACACGTTTAAAGCCACGGCCAAGCCGGTGCTCATCGGTACCGCCGTTGTGGGCGCCACCACCATGGTCTTCGGCATCATCATCCTCCTTGAAAACCTCTACGGCAATGTCATTGCCCATTTAAGTCTCGTCAATCCCAAAATCATCCTTGGGCTTCTCATGGGCGGCGCGGTAATCTACTGGTTCACCGGGGCCGCGACCCAGGCCGTGACCACGGGCGCTTATCGGGCAGTGGTTTTCATCAAGAAGAATATCAACCTCGACGCCGAGAAGGCATCGATCGATGACAGTAAAGAAGTGGTCAGAATCTGTACGGTATATGCGCAGAAGGGCATGTGGAACATCTTCATCGTGGTCTTCTTTATGGCACTCGCGCTCTCCTTCTTCGACTCCTATTTCTTCATCGGTTATCTGATCGCCATCGCTTTCTTCGGATTGTTCCAGGCCATCTTCATGGCCAACGCCGGCGGCGCGTGGGACAACGCGAAAAAGATCGTTGAGGTCGACCTCAAGGAAAAGGGCACGCCTCTTCACGAAGCAACCGTCGTGGGTGACACCGTGGGCGAT
>DATKMQ010000083.1 GCA_035541755.1 Syntrophorhabdaceae bacterium | reverse complement strand
GCAGGCCAAGGCTGAGGCCGCTGTTGCCGCCGTCTTTGGCGCGATCGGTGACGCCATGAAGAAAGGTGACAAGGCGTCCTTCGTCGGGTTCGGTACCTTCTCGGTTGCCAAACGGAAGGCCCGGAAGGGAAGGAATCCCCGGACGGGCAAAGAGATCACGATCCCGGCAAGAAAGGTCATAAAGTTCACCGCGGGCAAGGCCCTCAAACAGAAAGCCAAATAAAGGCTTCTCTCATGATTCCCACGATAACCCTGTTTATCGTTTCTTGCCTCTCCTTCCACACCACCTTTTACTCAAGATAGGCAGGGTTATCTCACCCGAATTGATCGTCCGGGATTGTGAGGAAGACTACCGTTTTCCGTTGTTATCTGTTTGACTTTCTTAAGTTCCCCCCCCACCCGCACCCAGTCGGGCTTAAAACCACTACTTCTTAAGATTTTTTCAGGTAATGCCGATACAACTTATAAAGGGGCCTACGGGCTCCAGCCGGCACTGAATGGGGAGGTGCTATGTTATTCAATAATAGTAACTATAGAATCGGTACCCGGCTCAACTTGGCGTTTGGGTCTATTCTTGTTCTCATGCTGGTATCGGGTATCATATCGATGTATACAGCATGGCAAATGAATAAGAGCACAAAAAGCATGTCCGAAAACACTATGCATACAGAATATGCCAACAGCATCAGGAATAGCGTACAAAAGGCTAACATGGCTATTATGGCTATAGCTCTGGTTAATGACGAAACTACACGATCGAAACAGAAAGCGATTTTGGAAATGGCCAGGAAGGAATATCAAACTTCTATGTCAATGCTCGAAAACTCACGGCAGGACGCTCAAACAAAACCCCTCGCTGCAGAGTTGAAAAAGAAAGTTGAGGTAAACGCCAAGGAAATGGACAAGGTCATTAAGCTCATAGAATCTGATCTTACAGATCTTGCCTTGAGTTCATTTATCGGAAACATGGATACAACAAACGCAGTTCTTGATCTGTGCGATCGTATCGTAGGCCTGCAAAAAAAAGAGACTGAGGCCACTGTCGGCACCGCCGCAAGCATTTACATACTCGCTATCACGATAATGGCAGGTACAAGCGGGATCATCATTCTCCTTGCTCTCTTGATCGCTATCACATTGAAACAAAGCATTCTCCGGCCTTTAAATAAGGGAGTTGAAGCGGCCACAATGCTCGCGACTGGGAATCTGGCCATCGATCTGGCTGTCTCAGGCAGAGACGAGACAAGTGTTCTTCTTCAGTCCATTAAGGACACGATCGCAACCCTCAGGGAGATCTTGGGCGGCATCAAAGTAGCCGCAGATAATCTGGCTTCTGCAAGCGTTCAACTGAATAGCAGCGCATTCGAAATGTCCCAGAATATTCAGGAGGAATCCAATAGGGCAGCTCAGGTGGCCACGGCAAGCGAACAAATGACCCAGACTGTTCTGGAGATAGCCAAAAATGCTGCCACTATATCGGACTCTTCAGCTGAAACAGTAAGCCAGGCACAGACGGGCGGACGTACGATGGAGAACACTGTCCAAGGAATTAATGCCATAGCGTATACTGCGGGCGAGTTTTCGCGTATTATCAACAACCTCAGCGAAAGCTCAAAACAAATCGGCAACATTGTGGGTGTTATTAGCGACATTGCCGACCAGACGAACCTCCTTGCTCTCAACGCCGCCATCGAAGCGGCCCGGGCGGGGGAGCACGGCAGGGGCTTTGCTGTTGTCGCAGACGAGGTGAGAAAGCTTGCAGAACAAACCACTGTTGCTACCAAGGAGATTGACCAGACCATAGGCTCCATCAAGCTTGAAGTCGGAAAAGCCATAACTGCTATGAACCAGACTAATTCACAGGTAGAGTCCGGCGTTGTCCATGCCACCGAATCTGGAAAGGGACTCGATGCTATCATAGTATCCGTGACAGAGCTACAATCCATGATCCAGCAGATTGCCGCAGCAACAGAACAGATGAATGCCACAACAGACGGGATTACGCAGGACATTGGCCATATCGCCGCCTCTACAAGAGAAAATTCTTCCGCCGCAGAACAGATAACGCAGTCTTCCACCAACATGTCTGACCTTGCGGCACATCTGAAGCAGATCGCAGACCGCTTCACCTTATAGGTACGGGGAGTATAATGCGTTTCACTTAATTACTAAATGAAGACAAGGAGGAAATTATGAAAGGTTTTAAAACGTTACTATTTGTGATTGTCTCGATTATTTGTTTCGCGTCTGTATCGATAGCAGCTGAATTCGGCACGCCCGAGGAAGCCGAGGCAATGGTAAAGAAGGCTGTAGCACTGATCAAAACACAGGGAAAGGACAAAGCGTTTGTGGAAATAAGTAACCCGAAGGGTAAGTTCATCGACCGAGACCTCTACATATTTGTTTACGATTTGAACGGGAAATGTGTGGCCCACGGGTTTAATCAGAAAATGATTGGCGTTGACCTGATAGACATGAAAGATCCTGACGGCAAACTATACGTTAAGGAACGCGTGGAAATCGCCAAAACAAAAGGTAAGGGATGGCAGGACTACAAGTTTACCAATCCGACCAGTAAGAAGGTTGAACATAAACGCGCGTATATCGAAAAAGTCGACGACTATATCGTTGGGTGCGGGATCTACAAGTTCTAATAATTCTGGAATTGATCTTCCCCTTCTTATGAGCTACACCGAAGAGCCGGAATTGTAACTCAGCAGAGCAGGGAACGGCGTGGTATTAGCAGAATGCTCTTAGCGTCAACGCGCTTGAATGGTAGGTGGAGCGAACCACCTTCCGGGTTTTTCTCCCCAAAACGGTAGCGGATGAGCCATCGGAGGCCGTAGCTTCCGCCGTAATCCCCTCCGGTAATGAGAAGAATCTCTTTCATAGAGGACGAAGGGGTGATTGCGCAAACAAGCCGGGGCATGCTACAAGGGTTGGGTCATACAGTTACATCCCTAACGAGCAGCGCCTGACCCCCCCCAATAAATCAGTCCAAGCGCTCAATTATACCCGGGCTTTAAGTTTTGCCCGCTCCCGCCGATGAAATACTTGCATCGACGGATGGCAACGGGTTACCCCGTCACGCGTACCCCTACGCGCGGTTACAGGCCAACCCTATTCCCTGAACTGCTGTCCGTCTTGCCAAAGAAGACAACGTCTCATCTGGCGAACATATCCTCTTCCGTAACGATACATTTTTATGTCACCGTCTTCCGTAATGATCCTTGTAACATACGGTACTTGCAGCACATTTCGGTGTTTGTCCCCACTCCAAAAATCATGGCATGTTTATTGTAATACGTAGTGAGTCCGGTAGAAGACGCATCTGGATGACGAACCTGAAGTCAGGCGCCAGCCACTCCCGGCCATCGTTAGCCCGAGATGGTGACTGAAGGAGGAACAAGATATGGGGATCAAGGAATTTGTAAGACAGATAGGGGAAATCGCGCATGCGAAGCTGACGGGTCGAGAGGGTTGCGTCGTCGAGGTCGATGACGAGATCGTTTTCTGTGTGAAAAACGAGCCCGGATACCTCTTAGCGGGGGTCAAATTTGATGATGACATACCCTGGATGCTTCGATCGGCCGGGATCAATATTATCAACCGAATGGTTTTTAATCTGAGTCCGGGAGAGGCGTCAGCAATAGTAACATCTACCATGCCTAAAGTACGCGTTTTTCAGAGAAGAAAAGAGCAATTGCTATGCTCAACGTGAGAGGAAAAAATTCACGGGTGCTTACGTTCAAGCGGGAACAGCTCGATGCCCTGCGCGCGCTATCGAGGCGGGATGTCGTCGCGGACGGGGTCGCATCCCTGCGTAGAATCAACGGCGGATCGCTCTTCGTTTCGTTCAGTGTCGTAGGGGAAAGAATACCCTGCATCTTCAAACATCGGTATCTGATAGCACCAAACGGGACAATAAACCAGTTGCCGGTGAAAATCATAGATGATTGGAGATATGTGAGTTGTAAAGAAGGACGCTCGCAAGGAGGCAGCGACACGCGAAGACAGACGTGTGCAGTTCTTACAAGAGTCACAATAAGACCCAAAACGGGCACTTGTAGGAGGAAGGCGTAATGAGTTACTTATTTCCCACCGTATACAATCACAGAGTTTCTTTCGGTCCCCCCGCTTACCAAATTCGCAGCAACCATATTTACCCGACAGTTTATAACCAGCAGGATTCGTACGGGCTTCCCTCATATGAAATACGGGGACGGGAGCTGTATCCGACTGTCTACAATAAGCGACATTCCCACGGTCTCCCTGTCTACGAAGTTTGCGAATCACACTTGTACCCGACCGTGCATAACCACGAGGACTCTCATGGGGTTGCAGCCTTTGAGATCCGATGAAGGCATATCTTCATCATCCTCTGTATCGGGTACAATGAAACCGTGCCAGCGGACATAGGGGGGCGGGTATCAAAGAATACCTCATGAACCTCCTTGCGGTTCGCCATCGGGCTTGCTGTTTGGATTCGCGCGTATTATCTTCCGTCAAGGACTTGACCGCTGAATCTTAGGTAAGGAGGGTTCGCCATGGAAAAACTCATGGAAAAGGCGGCTGTGATGAGTTTCAACAAGCCGGATGAAGTACGAACTTTTCCCAAAGGAAGACTGGAGCTCGTAACCATTGCGGGGGTTACTATCGGGAGGGCTACGTTCGAGCCCGGGTGGAAGTGGTCCGAATCAGTGAAGCCAATCGTAAACACCAGGAGCTGCCAGGCGCCACATTTTCAATATCACATTTCGGGCACTATCATGGTTGTGATGGACGATGGCGCACAGTTTGAGTGCAAACCTGGTGATGTCTCCCTGCTGCCCGTGGGACACGATGCCTGGGTGGTTGGGAATGAACCCGCGGTAATAGTAGACTTTCAGGGCATGGCAGAATATGCGAAGGGGTCGAAATAGCGAGATGAGTACGATGGCCGCCCAAAGGGCAAATAAAGGCGGCCCGGGTGCAAAGCGAGAAACTACTTAAAAGGGGAGAAAGTCGATGGCAATTTACCAAACAGGGGGGTATCGGGTAAAAGCAACTGCGGTGGACAAAGTGAAGTGGGCGATTAAAGAGTTTGTCCACCATGTGGAAGAGAACGAACCTGGTACCCAGATGTATTTGGCTTGGCAGGACAAGAATGATCCCACGCGGTTCTTGCATCTGTTCATTTTCGAGGATGCCGCTGCTCGCGAGCGACACGGCCAGTCAGATGCCGTGAAGCGCTTCCAATCCGTCTACGGCCCCGAGTTGATTGGCGGGGATGTTGTATTCACCGATTACGAGATGATAGCCGGAAAGCGATGATACGGGCGATCATTTCCACGTCCCATGATCCCTGCACAGGGGTTTAAATTCGGCAGCTATGCGATATTGCTGCAAATAGGAAAAAGGAGGTCAAAGTCATGAACTATTCTTTCAAATGCCCGGCGCCGTGTAGCGAGGAAATTAAGGTTGACGCCAAGAATGACGACGAGGCTGTAGACAAACTGATGGCAGCTGGCAAGGCTCACGCCAAGGAAAAACATCCCAATATGCCACCTATGTCGGAGAAACAGATGAAGGACATGCTTAAGGCAGGTATGAAAAAAGGGTAACGGGGCCACAATGGTTGTGCACCGCATCATCCTGATAAGCGCATTCTGCCTCTGCCTCTGTCTTGCGGCCTTGGCGGATGACGCGGCGAGGCAAAACCCTCAAGCGTCATGTGTTGTGCCCCCGCTCGTAATGCCTCCAACGCCCGCGAAAATACCTGAATACGCTGAGCTTGATACCACAACCGGCCTACATGTCACGGGCACGATGCAGCAGATTGACCTTACCACCTACCGGCTGGAAGTAACCGGCACGGTGGACAGTCCTCTTAAGCTCGCCTACGATGAACTGCGTTGTATGCCGCGAATAGAGGCACGCCTCAAGCTCGTCTGTCCTGAATTCTTCGAGGATACGGCGACGTGGGCCGGTGCATCGCTTAAGTCCGTTCTGCAAATGGCCAAGGTTAAGACAGGCGCAACAGGAATACGCTTATTCGGCGCGGACGGTTATTCCGTGATGGTGCCGATCAACGCCGCTATGTCGGATGGCACCTTTCTCGCCTACGAGTGGGAGGGCAAAGCGCTCCCGGCCCTTCACGGCTTTCCGCTCCGGGCAGTATTCCCCGGATCTGAAGGGCTGGAGTGGGTCAAGTGGCTCATCAAAATTGAGGTCTACTAGATAAGGTACGCGCAACGGGCACCCTGGTCCATAGGATCCGCATAGGACCTTGAGGAGGGCATCCTTTAAGCGCGAGGTCAATCCCTCGAGCGGCCAGGCATTCTATATCTTGTGCGATTTCACCAGGTTACTTACCTGCGCCAGGCTCACACCGTCCCCTCCTACTGCAAAATTATTCTTTTCTACATGAAGAATAACACACCAGATGTTTTGACCTTTTTGCCCGGCCGTATAATCATCTTCTTCAACAAATAGATTTGTTACTTTGCGAAATAGCCTGGCCCTTGTTTCGTCAGAGTAGGCCTCGGCAAAAACATAAATTGTTACTATGATCTTACCCTCTTTCGATAGATTGCCGCCTATATACATTGAATTTGAACTGTGCAAGTTTATGAAACATATTGATCTGGAAATCGGATTATCCTCAAATCCTTCAGCCTCCAGCAGTATTTTTGTCAGTCTTTCAATAATAATCTGCCTTTTGTTGCGTGGAAAATTGCTCTCAGAAATAACGATGTCACAAATCGGCATATCTCGCTCCTTTTTTCAGCCCTTAGTTGTTTCACCAATCGCATACGGCGGCGCCCCGGAGGTTGTGGGGCTCAGCTATGATCTTTCCTATCCGTGAAACAGTTCTTTCCTTATCTTACCTTCCGAATCAAAAAAGAAGATGCTTGCCACTATCGAATTGCTGTACGAAGTTCGAAATATGTACGCAACCGAGTCAACTCCTTCCGCAACAGAGATTAGCTGCGAACTTAAGTCCGGGACGTTTGTCAAAACGCGCTTCCACCATTCCCGCACCTTTGGCTTTCCGTTAAGAGTGCCGTCTTCGACGCCCAATTTGTCCTTTACATGTAACGAGCTTAATTCAAAATCGTCACTGTAGAATTCAAGAATCCTGTCAATGTCCCTTGCGTTCCATGCTTTATCCAACTCTTTGATAATTTGGGCATAATTTGTCGTCATTTGTTTTTTCCTCCTTCGAACAGTGATTCTTACTTGCATATTGCAAGTAATAATATGACTACTATACATACACTACTTGTGTTTTGCAAGTTATTTTTGTATAATCAATGCCATGAAAATCGGCAGACGCTCCTTATGCCCCATAAGTTCTGCCCTCGATCTTATGGGAGATAAGTGGACTCTTCTTATTATTAGAGATTTGTTGTTTCTTCAGAAAAATACGTTTAAAGAGTTCGCTTTATCTGACGAAAAAATAGCCACCAATATTCTTTCCGATAGGTTATCGAGACTGGAAACCCTGGGAATCGTGAGTAAGACCCCGGACCCCCAAAACAAGACGATAAATGTGTATCGACTGACCCAAAAAGGAATAGATTTAATGCCGATCCTGTTTGAAATCGTTTTATGGAGCGATAAGTACATGAAGATTTCAACTCGGGGTCATCTTCTTGCTGAACGGATTCGTAATAATCGTGCCGGCCTGCTCGAAAGACTCAGTACAGCCCTATCTCAGGCTAATGCCTTGGACAGGGCCGAAAAGGTGCGCGGGGGCAAGCGGACAAAGAGATAAAAATCTGGTCCTCGGTGGTTTCTCACCCGCTCGCGCTCGGTTCCTCGCCTGAAAATGACAGGTTCAGGCCGGGCGCTCCCCATGCATTCTCATTTTTCCGAAGCACACACGAAATTGCTCGCATCCTCAACGCTGCCTGTTCCGCTGTAACGGGCGTAGGCCGGATACGGGCAGAGCGGTCTCGTCCGGTGAGGGAAAGTGGCGCCGCTTGCAATCATCTTATCGGGGGCATTCCCGTTCTCAACCCAGTTTATCATGGCGCTCAAGGTATCAAAAAGGTCCGTGGCGGGTCCTCCGCCACAGTGAGTCATACCGGGTACCAAAAAAAGCCGTGCGAATGACCCTGCCTCGGCAGGCCCATGGTGAGCGGCCACAAGCCTGTTATAGTAATCGATGCTCTCATTTGCTGAAAAAATAGGATCGCTCAATCCGTGAACGATCATAAGTTTGCCGCCGTGCGCCGTGTAAGAGGCGAGATCCACGTCTTTCCAGGTGTCATATATTGCGCCGAAGTCGGCCATACGCGCGGGATCCGTATCAAAGTTAAATTTCAGGATACTGAAGGTCGGGTCCGGAGGTGTAAAGAATTCATTTCGTATGGCATCCTGCATGAGAAAAAAGAACCGCGAGTCCGGTGTCGCATTAGGTGAGTTCCCCAGTTTCCACGCCCTCCAGCCGCCATCTTTAATCCCTGCATCCCACGGCCACGTGGTATACAGCCGCTCGCCGGCAGAGTTCATGGGTCCGCCAAAGCCTTTCTTTAAAGCAGCCACTTGCTGTTGAGAAAGGCATGTGGCGTTCTTGTCGCCGGCGCACTGGAGCACGGCGGGATCGAATCGACACTGCGCGGCGTTATTGATGCTCCCGTCAGCCACCCCGTCCAATGCGTCGCACGCCTTAAGAATTGCATTTGAGACCAACGAAAGGTCGGCGTCGGAGAACGCCCTGCTCAGGATGTGGTTGCCATTTGCATCCGTCGGGGCGATTACGTTATACGCCTGCGACTCCCATGCCACACTGATAGAAGCCTTGGTAGCGACGCTCATTGCCGGGGCCGCAGCCACGACACCGTCAAAATAGTCAGGGAAGCGCTGTGTAAACATCATCCCCTGTCTCCCGCCCCCGGAACAGCCGATGAAGTAGGACTTATCCGGGTACTTCCCGTAATACAGATCGATGATCGCCTTTGAGACACGGGCGGTTTTGCCGTACGCGTTGTAAGCGTGATCAACGCGGGCCTGGGGATCGAAGCCGAAAGTGTCGGCGATAGTGCCCAGATGGCCGCCATCAGTCTTTACCGTGGCAAACCCTCGGGAAAGAGCGGGACGTGCGCCAAAACGTGCATCCCCCGTCGCTTCAGGAAATGCGCCGTCGTTGCCGCCTCCCCCCTGAAAAAAGAAACGGCCACTCCATCGGGTGGGTAAGCGCAGCTCGAACCCGATCGCGAAGGGGGTGTTGTTCACGCCTGTGCGGGGGTTGATCTTTCCTTTAACCAGACAGTGCTCCGGGAGTTGAGGGGTCTCGGCTAAGGGTGTCGCAGAAGTAATCTGCACTACGTCCGTTGGTGATGGGAGAAGCCCCTGGGGAATCTTGAGCGATGTCAGCTCACCGCAGAGGCGTCGTGCAACAATGGCGCCGGAAACGGTCAGCCTGGCGGCCGCTTTGTCGGAGCCCTTGCCCGGATAAACCTCGATCACGTTCACGCCGGGAATCAATCCTTGTATGGTACCCGTCATAGACCCGCCTGTTGCATCCATTGCGAACGCGACATTAATATCGTGTCCATTCAATTTCAGCGACGCATTGCGCAACGATTCTGTGGACGGCCCGGTAACCTTGACAGATACGCTACTACCGCTGCTCACGAATTCCGGATTCGGCGCATTAAGACTCTGGATGCTATACAGTGCAGCGGGGGCGGTCTGGTTTGATTGACCAAACACCGGCGCGCTGCCGCATAGTATCACAACCATCACGAGAGGGACGAGGGTCAACCATATTTTCCTTGGCGCCATATGCATTCTCCTTTCATGTGCGGTTTTAGCACTAAGTAACGTTCTATTTCCAAATTGTCAACAAAATAGTATCTTGAGCTGAAAGCTGCCCCACATCATAAGAATCAGATGGCCACATTTACGAGGATCGGATTAAGCACCCGCATGAGTTCCCTGGGCTCGATTCCCACAAGGTATCCGCGTTTACCGCCATTTATGTAGATTGTTGGAAGGTTGAGAATGGTCTCTTCCATGTATACCGGCATTAACTTTCGTGTCCCGAACGGGGACGTGCCTCCTACCATATAACCCGAATGTTTCTGTGCAATCCCGGGCGTGCAGGCTGCCGCTCTTTTCACGTCCATAATTCTCGCCAGAGCTTTTGTGGAGACTTCTTTGTCTCCGTGCATCAGCACGATGAATGGCCTCTTGGTCTCGTCCTCCATGATGAGCGTTTTTACTAAAGAGTGTTCGTCAAGGCCAAGCTGCCGTGACCCTTCTGCGGTCCCCCCTCGATCTACGTACTGGTAGGGGTGTTCTGAGAAGGAAACCCCGGCATCCTTAAGTACCCGTATCGCAGCGGTCATTGGGCCTTTGTCTTTGCTCATCAAGCAATCCTTGATACTACGGGGCTCACCTTAACGCTGCACATGAACGTTCTCGCTATATCGGCCAGTGAGGTTGATGCTCCCGTGCCGGCCTTGAGGCGCGATTCTCCACGCCACAACTCACGTTATCGCCATTATCCCTTGCCTCTTCCCTCGCCGCCCGGGTCCCGAAGCCGAAGGAGCAGGTGCCACGCATTAAGACTGGCATCCATGATCAGGAGGATCATGACGGGTACAAGCCAATACAAGGCGCTCGTGCTGCTCATTAAAATCAAAACAGCGATAGGAAGCGATGAGGCATAGCAGACAATCGGCAATCTGAATCGGGATGTAAGGTATTTCCTGCCCCACCTTCTTTGCTGGCTTTGGCGCGCTCGAAAGAACCGGCGGATGGTGATAAAGAGTCCGAAGCCGCCGATTCCGAACAGGGGCAGTGCGAGACCTCGAGGAGTTTGACGGGGAATCAGGAATAGTACAGCAAATAGGAGAACAGTAAGAAAACTCGCAAACGTTTGAGTGGCCAGCACTCGTAAATCGTCATTTTCTTTGCGTGTAATGGTGTCCACATTTATCGACAGGCTGACGAAGAGCAGCCCCATGAGCGTGGCGGACGTCGTTCCCATCATTACGTAAAAATCATGCCAGGTCTCAACGGTGTGAGTAAATGCTTCCATTGAATGATCCTTAAGTGCGCGCACGATCGGGTCCTTGCCATCAGGAATTGATGGCAGGCATCCGTAATTTCACCAATAATAAGAATTTTGGACGATGGGTGTCAAGCATAATGAGCAACTGACTGCCCGGTTCAAAGCCGCAAATTGGGCCGCTACAGTCGATCGACCGCTCTCGGTACACCATACTTCAAAAAGACAACCAGGGGTGAAGTAAACAAAGGTTCGCGCGCTGAGCGCGAGATTCTTTTAAGGGAGGCGTCCCCACGGATCGGAGCAACCTGACCCATGGGGACGATATTATCAGAACTTGCTGCGGGGCGTGTATTTTGTGTGGAGCAGGTGGTGCGACTTCTCACCGAGCGGTGCACCGAGGAACTCTTCGTAAATCTTCTTGATCGAGGGGCTTTCGTGGGACTTCCTCAACGTGAGTGCGCAGTCCTCCGCATAGAGCGCCTGCGCCCTTCGGGTTCTCACATCGTTACTTACGGGGATCGGCTGGCCGCCTCCGCCCACGCACCCGCCCGGGCAGGCCATAATTTCAATGAAGTGGTACTGGACTTTGCACTGTTTCACCCTGTCGAGAAGCTTCCGGGCGTTACCCAGGCCGTGTGACACGGCGACACGCACCTCCCCTATGCCCTCCACAGGGATAGCCGCTTCTTTTATGCCTTCAAGGCCCCTCACCGCGGTGAACTCAACGTTTTCCAGGGTCTTTCCCGTTACCAGTTCATAGGCCGTGCGGAGCGCCGCCTCCATCACGCCGCCCGTGGCCCCGAATATGGTGGCCGCACCGGTATATTCGCCCATGGGGTCGTCATAGTTGCCCTCAGGCAGGTTTTGAAAATCAATGCCAGCCTGTTTGATCATCTTGGCAAGTTCTCGTGTGGTGAGCACGTAATCCACATCCTGATATCCGCTCGACCTCATCTCCGGGCGCTGGCACTCAAATTTCTTGGCCGTGCAGGGCATGACCGACACCACGACCATATCTTTGGGGTCAACGCCGGTCTTTTTGGCGTAGTATGTCTTGGTGAGCGCGCCGAGCATCTGGTGTGGCGACTTGCAGGTCGAAAGATTGGGGAGAAGTTCGGGATAGAAATGCTCGATGAATTTGATCCAGCCCGGGCTGCAGCTCGTAATGAGCGGAAGTGTGCCGCCTTCCTTCACGCGCTTTAAGAGTTCGCTCCCCTCCTCGAGGATCGTAAGATCAGCCGCGAAGTTCGTATCGAAAATACGATCGAAACCGAGTTTTCTTGCCGCAGCGAGCATCTTGCCTGTGACGAGTGTACCCGGAGGATAGCCGAATTCCTCGCCGAGTGCGGCTCTCACCGCCGGCGCATCCTGAATAACCACGAACTTGGTGGGGTCGTTGATCGCATCCCAGACCTGATTGATGTATTCCTTCTCGGTGATGGCACCTACCGGACAGACAAGGGAGCATTGTCCACAATTGGTGCACGCCACGTCGTTTATGTCTCTGTCAAAGGCAGGCTCTACGCGCGTATCGAACCCCCTGCCCTGCAGGTAGAGCGCGGTAACGCTTTGAATTTCCTGACACACGGTGACGCACCTGCGACAGAGGATACACTTGTTCTGATCCCGTCTGATCGAGGGCGATGATTCATCGATACGGCCGCCGCTCTTCTCTCCCTCAAACCGGACTTCTCTGATGCCCAGCTCCGAAGCCAGGCTCTGAAGCTCGCAGTTCAAGTTTCTCGCGCAGGTCAGGCATTCGAAGGGGTGGTTGGAGAGAAGCATCTCTACAGAAAATCTTCTCGCCTTTCTCACCTTCTCGGTATTCGTATACACAACGAGGTCTTTGGCTGCCGGGGACACACATGCCGCCTGGAGGGTGCGGTTCCCTTCGATCTCAACAAGGCAAACCCGGCAGGCCCCGATGGCCTGGACTTCCGGCAGATAACAGAGTGTGGGTATGTGGACCTTGGCCTCTCGCGCAGCGTCCAGAATTGTGGCCCCTTCCGCAACCTCAACCTTACGACCGTCGATAGTTAAACTTATCATAACGTTTCACGCTCCTTGTCACGTATTATTATCATTCGCTCTCACGCATGTAGCAGTGCAGGCACCTCTTTGCCTCTTCCACCGCGGCATTTGCCTGGTAACCGAGCACTACCTCATTGAAGTTCTTCGCCCTCTTTCCCACGGGAAGATGGGGCATGGGTACCCTTTTGCGTTCCTTCTGGTACTCGGCTTCATCGTAGGTCACGGTCATGCTGATGAGCTGATCGCGGTATGCGTTCATGAGCTTTCCATCGCCGCCCAGGTATTTATCGATAGCCATCGCTGCGTTCTTGCCGTCTGCAACGGCCTCTACGGCTGTCGCCGGACCCCGTACGTTGTCGCCCGCCGCGAAGATTCCCTTTGCATCTGTCGCAAGGGTCTTTTTGTTCACGTCGATAGTGCCGCTTTTCGTCGTCTTGACCCCGTCGCCGTTGAGATAGGAGAGGTCAGGGGCTTGACCGATGGCCGCGATCACCATGTCGGCCTCGACCAAAAATTCGGAGCCCTTTATAGGTTCAGGTGTGCGACGCCCACCCCGGTCGAATTTTCCAAGCGCCATGCGAAAGCATTCCACGCCGGCTAGTCTTCGCGCCTTGGTGGCGATCTTTTTTGGGTTAACGAGGGTATGGATTTTTACACCCTCTTTCTCTGCTTCTTCAATCTCTTCTCTATATGCAGGCATGTCGTCTTTCTCTCTTCGATAGAGAATAGAGACCTCGTCGGCCCCGAGTCTCAAGGCCGATCTCGCCGCATCAATGGCCACATTGCCGCCGCCAATCACGACCACCTTTCCTTCCACCTTCAGGGTCTTCTTGAGGTTGACAGAGCGCAGGAATGTAACGCCGTCCACAACACCCTTTGTTTTCTCGCCCGGCATGTTGAGCTTCTGACCGTTGTGCGCGCCGGTTGCCATGAGAATGGCGCTGTAACCGTCGGCAAAAAGCTTCTTTGTGCTCATTTCTTTCCCGAGCGCCATATTGTATTTGATCTCTACACCGAGATCGGTGATCGATTTTATTTCTGTGTTGAGTATTTCCTTGGGCAAACGGTAATCAGGGATTCCAACGGCAAGCATGCCGCCCGCCACGGGCAGGGCTTCGAACACGGTTACCTTGTAACCCTTAAGTGCCAGGAAATAGGCGCCTGCAAGACCCGCAGGTCCCGCGCCGATGACGGCCACTTTCTTGTCTTTCGGCTTTTCAGGCTGGGGCCGGTATGAAGGGAACCCACCCATGTCCAGGTCCGCGGCAAACCTTTTCAGTGCGCAGATGGAGACGGGCTCGTCGATCTGAGCGCGCCGGCATTTGGTCTCACAGGGACGCACACAAACACGTCCCAAAACAGCGGGGAATGGATTGGCCTCTTTGATGAGCGCTATGGCTTCCTTGAATTTTCCTTCGCTCATGAGCGTAACGTATCCCCATGCGTTCTGGTCCGTAGGACAGGCATTCTGGCACGGTGCGTCGAAAAGCGAGCTGCACACGCCTGCGTTACACCTTTTGTCCTCGATGTGCTCCAGGTATTCCTGTTTGAAGAACCTGAGTGTGGAGAGCACCGGGTTCGGGGCCGTCTGACCGAGACCGCAGAGAGCCGCGTCTTTGATGCGTGTTGAGAGCTCAATCAAGTCATCGATGTCTTGAACTTTCCCCTTGCCCTGGGTGATACGCTTTAAGATTTCCAGCATCCTCTTGGTGCCGATGCGGCAGGGGGGACATTTGCCGCAGGATTCGTGCTGGATAAAATCGAGAAAGAACCGGGCAAAATCAACCATGCAGGTATCTTCGTCGGCCACGATGAGACCGCCAGATCCTACTATGGCCCCGAGCTCGATAATCGATTCATAATCGACGGGCACGTTTAAGTGCTCAATAGGGATACAGCCTCCGGATGGTCCGCCGAGCTGTGCTGCCTTGTATTTCTTGCCGCCTTTGATGCCGCCTCCGATATTGAAAACAATATCCCCGAGCGGGGTCCCCATGGGCACTTCCACGAGACCCGTGTTGTTGACCGCTCCGGCGAGCGCAAACACCTTGGTTCCCTTGCTTTTTTCCGTTCCGTACTGGGCATACCAGTCTGCACCTTTTACGATAATCGCAGGTATGTTTGCGTAGGTTTCCACGTTATTGAGCAAGGTGGGCACATCAAAAAGACCCTTTATAGCCGGAAATGGTGGCCGAGGCCTGGGTTCGCCCCTTTTTCCTTCTATGGACCTCATGAGCGCTGTCTCTTCGCCGCAGACAAAGGCGCCCGCGCCGATCCTGATGTCGAGATCGAAATCGAAACCTGTGTCGAGAATATTCTTTCCCAGAAATTTGTAATCCCGGGCCTGACCTATGGCCCAGTTAAGCCGCTCGATGGCCAGCGGGTATTCAGCGCGCACATAGATGAAACCCTGGTGGGCGCCGATAGCGTAAGCGGCAATGGCCATGGCCTCAATCACGCTGTGCGGATCGCCTTCGAGCACGCTCCTGTCCATGAACGCCCCGGGATCGCCCTCGTCGGCGTTACAAACAACATACTTCACGTCGCCCGCCGCCTGTTGGGTAAATCTCCACTTGAGGCCCGTAGGGAACCCGCCGCCGCCCCTTCCGCGAAGACCCGACTTCAAGACTTCGTTCACGACCTGTTCCGGCGTCATTTCCGTGAGCACTTTGGCGAGGCCGAAATAACCGTCGCGAGCGATATATTCTTCAATATTGAGCGGATTGATGATGCCGCAGTTACGGAGCACTATCTTTACCTGGTCCTTAAAGAAATCCATCTCTTTAAGCGATGAGATTGTCTTGGCGCTGACCGGCTCCTTATAAAGCAGACGTTCTACAATTCTCCCTTTGAGAAGGTGTTCAGACACGATCTCTTCGGCGTCTTCGGGTTTCAGCTTCTGATAGAGTACGCCTTCCGGATAGATGAGCGCGAGGGGGCCAAGATCACAGGAACCGATACAACCGGTCTCGATGATTTTTACCTCATCCTGTAATCCTTTTTCTTTTACTCTATGAACAATAGCGTCCCTTATTTCGCGACAGCCGGAAGAGACACATGCAGCTCCAGCACAAACCAAGACGTGCGCGCGCGTTACCTCCATTGTTGTTCTCCCTCCTTACTCATACTTTTCGATTATTTCCATGGCGTTGGTTGTTTTGACACGTCCGTACACATCCTCATCAACGAGCATAGCAGGGGCCAAACCGCAAGCACCGATGCAGCGGACCACGTCCAGAGAATACCTTCTGTCTTCTGTAGTGTCGCCCACCTTGATGCCGAGTTCTTTCTCGGTCTTTTCGAGAATCTTCTGAGACCCGCGAACGTAGCAGGCCGTCCCCAGACAGACTTTTACGCTGTGTCTCCCCTGGGGCACTGTGGAAAAGAAATTATAGAACGTTATGACCCCATAGACTTCGTTAAGCGAAACGTTAAGCCCTTCGGCAACCATTTCCTGTACCTTCCGAGGCAGGTATCCGAAAAGACCCTGTGCCTTGTGAAGCACCATGATAAGGTCCTGCGGTCTATCTTTGTGCTCGTCAATGATCTCTTGCAGCCTCGGATAGAGCTGCTCCTCCTGAGTCTCGGCGCAATGACATTGGTTTTCCGTGGCCATGATTATCCTCCCTTGATTCCTCTGCTATTATGCGTGTGGTTTATTCTCCCGGCAACACCTTGCCGTCAACCGTACTTCTCTTAAAATAGTGCGTGTGGAGAAGTTTGTGCGATTTTTCTGAATTCGGTTTTTCAAGAAACTTCTCGTACACTGCCAGAACTGAAGGGTTCTCGTGAGAGCGCCGGCGAGGCAACGACTTATCTTCCGCATAAAGCGACTCACCCCTGCGCGCCCTCTTCGCCATGTTACTGCCCCACGACTGGCCGCCGCCGCCCACGCAGCCGCCCGGGCAGGCCATGACTTCTATGAACTGGTATTCACACTTTCCTTCCTTCTCAAGCTGATCCGCTACCTTATTGAGGAGCTCCCGCGCCTTTCCGCAACTGTGCGCCACAGCCACCTTCACCTTGGTGCCTTCGATGTCAATCTCGGCTTCTTTAATGCCTTTGAGCCCCCTCACCGGGGTTATGTCAAGATTCTCAAGTTCTTTTCCCGTGGCAAGGCGATAGGCCGAGCGGAGTGCGGCCTCCATGACGCCGCCTGTCGTGCCGAAAATTGTTCCTGCCCCTGTGTATTCGCCCATGATATCATCGGGCAGCTCGTCGGGCATCTCAGTGAGGTCGAGCCCTGCCTCTCTCATCATGCGGCCGATTTCTCTGGTGGTGAGTACATAATCTACATCCTGATACCCGCTCGCCTTCATCTCGGGCCTCAGGCACTCGAACTTCTTGGCCGTGCAGGGCATGATGGAAACAGAAACGATCTTTTCGGGTGGAATGCCTTTGACCTCGGCATAGTAA
>DATKMQ010000082.1 GCA_035541755.1 Syntrophorhabdaceae bacterium | reverse complement strand
GTTCTTAGAGAATCCAAAAGACACTGGCAGTTTAAGTGGCGTGGAAGAATTGAGAAGGAATTTCTCTTCGAGACGGTTCGTGCCAAAGCGCTCCTGCCATTTATGGTTAAGAGAAGTCAATTGGTTTTCCTGCCTCTCACGGACCATAAAGATGGTATCCGTATTCTGCAAACCGATGAACTACTAAAGAGTCGTAAGCTGTATGCGGCACAGTGGCTAAGAGGGGTGGAGCAAGCGTGGAAACCTCTCTTTCCAAACAAGAGCTCTCTTACTGAGGGCCTCGCTTCAAACCAGGCACTTCTGGCACAAGAACCAAAGAAAGAGATGGTGGTGCTTTGTAGCGTTATCGGCTCCAAGCAGAGCGCTGCTCTATATACTTCCGATGCCAAAGCTCGAAGTCATGACGGAAATGGATTCATTGCCAACCATGAAACCTATTATTACTATCCCCAAAGTGCTGATGAAGGAGACTATTTGTGCGCCGCCTTGAACTCCCGGCCCGTGACTGAAAAGCTCCAGAATCTGCGATCTAATCCTTCAGGTGGAATAAGAGCCTTCCATCGCTTTCCTACTATACTCGCCGCGATGCCACGTTTTGATCCCGACGATCCCGCGCATCAGACTCTCGCTGAATGTGGCAGGGAATGCCGGATAGCGCATGGAGATTCTGGTGAGAAGGTTAATGGGTCAAGGAAACAAACGTTTCGCACATTTTTATCAAGAATAGACAAAACAGTCGACTCCTTACTCGGATAATCCATCTCTCTTACATTAGCCCATTTTCACGGAAACTCTTATACATCCTTGATCCGATAATAATGTGGTCGAGAACTTCAATGCCTATGATCTTTCCAGCTTCGGCGATACGATGTGTTATGCTCACGTCTTCCTCGGATGGTTCAGGGTGTCCAGAGGGATGATTATGCACCATAATGATGTTTGCAACTGCCTGCATAATAGCGAGCCGGAAAACCTCTCTTGGATTTACCAGGGACGCTCCTAAGGTTCCAAGAGAAACCATCTCGATGTATTTGACAGTGTTTCGTGTTGTGAGGCCGACTATCCAACAATGTTCTTTATCGCGGTCGGTTATATGTTCTGATCTGAGGATTTTGCGAAAGAGTTTTACTAATGAGCCGGGGCTTACGATTTCCGTTTTGTTGTCTCTGATCTTGAGTAGTACCTTAACCCCCTTCCGATTTATATCCTTTTTACCTGTAACCAATATCTAAATGGCCGTAATATCGTTGAGTTACGATATTATATTACTATGAAGAGCATCGTTTGGGTTGTCTCTGAATACGCCTGCGAAGCTACCCTGCCTTTACCATTATAACCAAAACGTTCGTTTAAACCCATAAGACTATATTAGGCAAATATGTTGTATTTAATGGAACGTATGTTATAATATAAGTTGTGTTTAGATGTTTTTGTCAAATATGTTGAGGTGTGTAAGAAATGAAAAAGATTAGTAATAGAAAAGATGTAGAAAATATACACGAAACCGAGCGCGAATTCACCGCACCCCGCAAGAAGCCCAAGCTAACCGGACAGAAACAAAAACAAAAATCCATTGCATATTTGCGTGTTAGTACAGATGGGCAAGACTGGGAAAAAAACAAGGCGGATATCCTCTTGTTTGCCAACAATAAGGACTTGGGAAAAGTGGAGTTCATCGAAGAAAAGATCAGTGGAAAGATACCATGGAGAGAAAGAAGGATTAAGGAAATCCTGGATCAACTGCAAAGGAACGACAATCTACTCGTCAGTGAATTATCCCGTCTCGGGCGATCCATGCTGGAGATCATGGAAATCCTCTCCATAGCCAAGGATAAAGGGATCAACGTGTATGCGGTAAAAGGCAACTGGACGTTAAACGGTACCATTGAATCAAAGATAGTTGGGATGGTATTTGCCATGGCAGCGGAGATCGAGCGTGACCTTATCTCCTCAAGGACCAAAGAAGCCCTCAGAGCGAGGAAAGCCGCAGGCGTGAAGCTGGGTAGGCCAAAGGGACCGGGGAAATCGAGGCTCGACCAATACAGACCGGAGATTGAAGCTCTCTTGAAGAACGGCTCGACACAGGTATTTATTGCAAAGAGGTATAAGGTAACGCCGGCTACCCTGTGTAACTGGATTATAAAGAAAAAGATCGACAAAGAACCCATGGTTCACCCTTGAAGAAAACGCGAAATCAGTGCAAAAAAGTCCGACAAATCTTTGAAGGTACGGTATGATTATGAGAGGTAGATTAATGCTCAAGTGGAGGTCTAAGGGATGGATTTAGATTCAAGAGAATCAACGCCAACCCCAGCTCTCGTGCGCGTGGCAGGATACACGAGAGTAAGCACAACGATACAGGCGCGTGAAGGTACTAGCTTGGAGGATCAAAGAACTATAGTAGAACGGGAATGTGTGAAAAGAGGTTGGCAGCTGGTTGCCTTCTTCAAAGACGAGGGATTCACTGGTCGAAACGATGATCGGCCTGGGCTTCGGAATCTTTTTGACGGAGCCAAACGAAGGGAATTCGATGTCGTCATGTTTACCAGTCTGGACAGGCTTGGAAGAAACACAAGAGACGTTTTGAACATTTATCATAGTCTTCTCGAAGACAATGCCATAGACGTGGTGTGTATACAACAGCCGGAACTAAACACAAACAGTATGACAGCGAAATTATTATTACCTACCCTTGCGGGTTTTGCCGAGTTTGAAAGCGCGATGATACGGAAAAGGACAGATGCGGGACGTAAATCGTCGTGGGCACAAGGCAAAGCTATTATGGGTTCTGTACCATTTGGTTATTATTGGGACAAAGTAGCTAAGAAAGTCTGTATTGATGAACAGCGAAGAAAAGTATATGACCTAATTGTCTCGATGTACCTTGATCGACGGATGAGCCTTAAAGATGTGGCCCTTCAACTCAACTCGGAGTCCATTGCTCCACCAAGAAAAAAGAGTAGAGGTTGGAATCATGTTACCATAGCCGATATACTCAAAAACGAGGCCTACACCGGGAAAGTTATCTATAACAAACAGAAATTTATCCGAAGGAACTCGAAAAAGACAGGCAAACAGTACTTCATGGCAGGAAAAGAAAAAAAGGATCCCCAACACGCGATAACAATTGAGTTTCCAGCTTTTATCACTAAGGAGCGCTTTGATGAAGTTCAGAACCTAATGAAGTCCAAGGTGAACAGACCAAAAAGAAGATCGACAGAAATGGAGAATCACTTCCTGCTCGATAACAATCTCCTCTTTTGTGGAGAATGTGGTGCGCGAATGAAAAGGCACTTTACGCCCGGTCGAGACACTCACTTCGACTACCATTGCTACTGGAATTTCGCGACTAAGAAAGAATTGGCAGAGTTCAAGCGTGAGAAATGCATATTCAGAACGGATGCGGGACAGCTTGATGCCACCGTACTATATGAGGTTATCGAATTCTTGAGCAATCCGGAATTGTACCTGAAGGGCTGGCTTAGGGAGCAGGACATCGAGGATATCAAACGCAGCAAAGAGCAGCCTTCGATGAAGAAGAGACAGGAAGAAAAGGCTTACGAAAGGTTGCTTGATGAAGCAAAATATGATGTTGGCCGAGAAATTGTACAGCACAAACTTGAGGAACAACGGCAGGTGATTAATACGGTGAGCCGGGAGCTACAAAAGGTTGAGAGAGAACACGATATTGTCCAGCACAAGTATGAGTACTTGGAGGAGTTCAAAAAAGCTTTTACGGGAAGCAGCAAGGCCAAGAAAATCCGCTCTCATTTCAAAATAAGGTCGAAGATCGAGGAGTTTATTGGGACTCTAAGTTTTCGAGACAAGAAGAGGATAGTTGAGGCGGTAATCAGCCCAGAAACCGGAGGGAAGATTATTGTTAAGTACTACAGAGAGAACCCCGATGACATACCAGAAGAAGCGGGGAAAGTAGCTATCCTTGAAGGTCCTCAACCGGACAAGCCCCCCGTGGTTGAATTTGACTTTGAAGCTGATCTGACCAAGATTAGCAATCTCATAACCGCAATAGATAGGACTAGCCTTTTGATTAAACTTGATACTCGATGAGTTCCCCGAATTTAAACGCAATGCACTCGATTCGTTGAGACAGCCGCTCGAGGACGGAGATGTAATGATCTCCCGGGTTAATCACGCTATTACGTTCCCGGCGCGTTTCATGCTTGTGGCTGCCATGAACCCTTGCCCCTGTGGATACTTCGCGGATACGCGACGGTCCTGCACGTGTAGCGGCTCCCAGATTCACAAATACCGGTCTCGCATTTCGGGGCCGCTCCTTGACAGAATGGATATCCACATCGAGGTGCCGCCGGTCACGATCCGTGAGCTCTCACTCGACAGGGAAGAGGAGTCATCGGTCCTTATCAGGGAAAGGGTCGTGAATGCAAGAAGAATCCAGGCTGAGCGGTTCAAAGGCAAAAAAATATATGCCAACAGCCAGATGCCTACACGGATCATAAAGAAACACTGCGGGCTCGGAGAGGACGCTCACAATCTTCTTGAAAAGGCCATCGAAAAGTTCGGCCTCTCGCCCAGGGCCTATCATAGAATACTGAAGGTGGCCCGCACCATAGCAGACATCGAAGGGTTGGAGCACATTGAAGAGCCGCACGTGGCAGAGGCCCTCCAGTACCGCGTCCTCGATAAACGGCTCGTCTCATAGGTCTAACACGGCCCGATTTGACGCGCGAGGCGCTATGATTGGGGTGAGTTTCGGCTTTCGCGTTTCTTGCCGTAGAGTGTGTTTTCCATCCACCATCCCAGCCGATACATAAGGTGCCTCAGGCCTAATTGTTTCTGCATTTCTTGTATCAGAGAATAGCCGGAGAGCCGCTCGAAGACCTTAAGGAACAATACCTTTTCTTGAAGTGTTACCACGAGGTCTCCCGCCCGCTCCCTCTTTTCTGCAAACCTGTTGAGCCTCCAGAACATCCGCTTTATATCGCACTTGGTGACGGCTTTCCGGTAGGCCCTGTCAAAATCGAGTAATCGGAGTCCGCGCCCTTTTGTAACAAGGGCATTCTTGAGATGCAGATCAGGATGATAGACGCCGAGTCGGCACATATTGAAGATAATGTGCGCCAGGTCCCGTATGACCCTCATCCTTGTTCTTCTATTCGATGTATTCATGAACTCCACCAGATCCACGGCATCTTCCTCAAATACGGTGAGGAGATAGAGGTCTTTGGCAAAGAGCCTTCTTTTTGTAATGTATCCATAGGGCTTGACCGTCGGAAAGCCATGATTTTCAAGGTGCGTCATGACCTCCAGTTCTGATGCTGCCCTTTTCTCGCTCAGGAATGCATCCCCTGTCAGGGCTCTGAGCAGGCCGCCATGGATGTATTTTCTGCACGCAACGAGACCCTCTCCGAGAGAGAGCACCCTGATTTCTCCTCTTCCCTTTTTCATGAGCGAGTGGGGGTTCAATAACTTAGCCACGAGGGCCTCGCCGTCAAGCAAGATTTCGTGGCGACAGGTAATCGTATAAGGACCCACAGATGCCCGTATAACCGTGTCCATATACCATGATTGTATACGAAGCGAAGACGTTTTTCATCATTGAAATGATCCCGCCGATGGTTTACTCTTAGTCGAATAAACCTACGCACATCGTTAAGAGGTATGAGTGGCTCAAGCGTTCGATATCCAAACCATCACGGGGCTCACCGAAGCGGAGGCAGAAAAGAGGCTTAACGCGGACGGCTACAATGAGATTCCTGCCACAAAGAGCCGTTCGACCCTTGCCATCATTATCGAGGTGATCCGCGAGCCCATGTTTCTTTTGCTCGTGGCCTGCGGCATTATCTACCTGGTCTTGGGAGATATCCGGGAGGCCTCGATGCTTCTCGCCTTTGTCATGGTTGTCATCGGTCTCACCTTCTCCCAGGAGCGAAAAACAGAACGGGCCCTCGAGGCATTGCGAGACCTTTCGAGTCCCAGAGCACTCGTGATTCGTGATGGAGAGCAGAGACGCATCGCCGGAAGGGAGGTGGTGCGCGGAGATATTGTTGTCTTGAATGAGGGAGACCGTGTGCCTGCTGATGCGGTCCTTCTTTCCTGCACAAATTTCTCCGTGGATGAATCCCTGCTCACGGGCGAATCTATCTCGGTCACCAAAATGGAATGCACCGATGCGGATCTCGAAATGGGGCGTCCGGGGGGTGATAACATGCCTTTCGTCTATTCCGGATCCCTCGTGGTGAGGGGCCAGGGCATCGCGAGTGTTCGCTCAACGGGGATAGCCACACAGATCGGGAAAATCGGAAAGACGCTTGAGACCGTGGAAACAGAAAAGACGCTTACGCAGCAAGAAACGGGAAGGCTTGTACGCACTATCGCGCTTATCGGGGTCGGACTCTGCGTGCTCGTCATTCTCCTCTACTGGTTGACACGGGGGAACCTGCTCGCGGGATTCTTGGCCGGCATTACCCTCGCCATGGCCATGCTTCCCGAGGAATTCCCCATGGTCCTCACCATATTTCTTGCCCTCGGGGCGTGGCGCATTTCCCGTAACCGGGTGCTGACACGCCATGTTGCTGCGGTCGAAACCCTGGGATCGGCCACGGTGCTCTGCACGGACAAGACGGGCACCATCACGCTTAACCGCATGTCCGTGAGCAAATTCTTCGTTGACGGGCAATACTACGATACAAAGAGCATGCAGAAGAACTCTCTGCCTGAGCGGTTTCATGAACTCGTGGAATATGCGATTCTTGCGAGCCAGAAGGATCCTTTCGACCCCATGGAAAAGGCCTTGAAGAGGCTTGCCGAATATACCCTCTCCGATACAGAACATCTCCATGATAACTGGATGCTCGTCCGCGAATACCCCCTTTCACGGGAGCTTTTTGCCCTGTCGCACGTATGGAAGTCACCCGACGGAAAGGACTACATCATAGCGGCCAAGGGCGCGCCGGAAGCGATCATAGACCTCTGCCATCTCGACGCATCCAAAAAAAGGGAATTGTCAACACATGTAGGCGCTATAGCGGATCAGGGTTTACGAACCATCGCCGTGGCACGGGCGTCTTTCACCGAACGAAATTTGCCTCATGAGCAACACGATTTCACCTTCGATTTTCTGGGCCTCGTGGGGCTTATGGACCCGGTCCGTGAAGGCGTCTCAGAGGCGATTGCGGAATGCCACAATGCGGGTATCAAGGTCGTTATGATCACGGGCGACTATCCCGGTACTGCGCTCAACATAGCACAGCAGATCGGCCTCAACCCAGCTCACAGCGTGATGACGGGCGTTGAGCTCGACGCCATGGATGATGAGAATCTCCGCAGAAAGATTCAGGAAACGTCGGTTTTCTCCCGGGTCATACCGGAACAAAAGCTGAGACTCGTCAATGCCTTCAAGGAAAACGGCGAGGTTGTGGCTATGACCGGCGACGGGGTCAACGACGCGCCCGCGCTGAAAGCGGCGCATATCGGAATCGCCATGGGTGGCCGGGGCACAGACGTGGCTCGCGAGGCATCTTCTCTCGTGCTCCTCGACGATGATTTTTCTTCTATCGTAGAGGCCATCAAGATGGGCCGGAGAATCTTCGATAACCTCAAAAAGGCAATGGCCTATATCTTCGCCGTGCACGTGCCCATAGCCGGCATGTCGCTCTTGCCGCTTCTATTCGGATGGCCGCTCATCTTCCTACCGGTGCACATTGTCTTTCTCGAACTCATCATCGACCCGGCCTGTTCCGTGGTCTTTGAATCCCAAAGGGCCGAAAAGGACCTCATGTTAAGGCCCCCCAGGCGTTCAAGGGAATCACTCTTCGGCAAAAAGATTATCGGCCTTAGCCTTCTCCAGGGTTTGAGCGTACTTGCAATCGTCATGGCAGTCTTCGTCATCGCCCTGTCACGGGGCCAGGGAGAACAGGATGCGCGGGCTCTTTCTTTCAGCACGCTCATTGTGGCAAACCTCTGTCTCATCCTTACCAATCTCTCCTGGTCACGGACGGTCTTTTCCACGCTCCGCTCGTCTCACGCCGCTGTGTGGCTTGTGGTGTCCGGGGGAATTATCTTTCTCGGGCTCGTGCTCTATGTGCCTTTTCTCCGCAGCCTCTTCCGTTTTCCCACGCTCCACCCCCTTGACCTTCTCATCTGCCTTGCCGCCGGGGTATTAAGCACAATCTGGTTTGAATTCCTGAAGATCGTAAGCAAGAAGCTCAACAGACCTCTCTATGGATGAGTGCGCCGATTAAGCCGTAAGGATGCAGGTAACGTGGCGTCAGAATTCCACTTCAAGGCCATCTTCCCCCAGAAGATAAGGCGGATGGAGCACGCCTCGAAAATCCTCCCAATCCGGATAGAGGTGTGAAAGGATGACCCTTTTTGGCTTCGCCTCTCTCACAAGCCTATCAAGCAGGGCAAGATTGAGATGCCCCTTGATCTTCCGCTCCGGACAGGAACAGTCGACCACGAGAAGGTCCGCAGTTGAGGCAAGCCGCGCAAGGTTCTTGGAGTAGTCCGTGTCCCCGGAAAATACCAGGGATGCCCCCGCTTCCAGCCGAAAAGCTGTGCTCTCAGGGTTGTGGGTAACGTGAGCGGTCTTCATAGTCAGACCACCTACTCTGATGCTACTGCGGGGCAGGCTACGCACGGTGAGCCCATACGATTTTGGTTGAATCCATGGATAGACGCCCTTAAGGCCGCGATAAAATTTATGGATGCCCTTGCCTCCGACGATAAGAAGCGGCTTTTCTCTTGGCGGGACGCCATAATTGCAGGCAAAAAGAAAGCTCGCGAGGTCGGCTGTATGATCGACATGGAAATGGGTAAGGGCAATAACGTCTATGTCCTCAATGGAAAACCCATATTCTATAAGCCTTTTCACCACGGCAGGCCCAATATCCACAAGTACCGTGGATCGATCGGCGGTCACGATATACGATGAGGAGCCGCGTTCAAGGGATGGGGTTGCTGATCCTGTTCCGAGTATGGTAAGTTTCACAGCGCTTCTTCAGCCTTATACATTCATATACCATAAAAGCTTCCCGCGCATGAGCAAAACCTTAGTCCGCCGGATGGAGGAATTCATGGTATAATGAGGCAGAGTGATCGGTTGCGATGGAAAAGGCTATCAAATGCGCGCCGGTTGCGCGGTCAACACGCGAAGGGATTTTACGCTCAGAAGGGAGTCCGGAATGAAGAGGGTAGCGAACAAAACCGTGCGCGTGGCCGCTTTCGCCATGGTGGTCGTACTCGCACTCGCTTCCTGTGCGGGGCTAATCACGAGCCAGGCGCGGGGTGAATTCGATACCGGGCGGGCACTCTTCAGTCAGGGTATGTTTGAGCAAGCCATACCCTATTTTGAAAGGGCCATATCCATGGACCCCGATTTCTACGAAGCCAACCTCTATCTCGGGCGGTCTTACCTTAACCTCCGCAATTACGGAAAAGCCTTAGGTCCCCTGCGCACAGCCTATCGTCTGTCCCCGGAGGACTTCAAAAAACAAAGCGTAGATATCCTCGTGGATGCCCTGCTTGGAGCAGCCCTGTCGGAGGCGAATCAGGGTAATATCGGGGCCTCCTTGGGCTATGTCAGGGAAGTCCTGTCCACAGATCTCAAGGCGGAAAGGGTCAGAGAAGATATTTCGCGGGTTTTAGTGGCCGTCGCCATGGAGCTATTCAAAAGCGGGAAGGTGCGCGAGGCCATAGAGGAATATACTGAGGCGATTAAAGCGAATCCCGATAATTCCGATGCGTACGTCGGTCTTGCGAAAGCCTTAATCAAGAATGGTGATTTCTTGAAGGCGCTTGATGCAGCAAGCCGCGCCCTGTCAGTCAATCCGGAGAACACGGATGCCCTCGACATCATGAAGAATTCGGTAGGAAGATAGATGTGGCGGGAGACCCTTAAATGGACCGTCATCACTAAGGAAGGTAAGGCAGGTTTAACCTCAAAATGATCGTCCCCGTTTTTCTCCCTCACCTGGGTTGCCATACTCGGTGCACATACTGTAACCAGCAATTAATCACGGATGTGAAGGACACGGACCTCGGGACCGTCATAGGGAAAACGCTCAACGCTCACCAGGGGCCGTATGAAGTGGGTCTATTTGCCGGCAATATCTTCGGGATTGAGCCCGATCAACTCCGGCGTCTTTTTGCCCATTTCGAAGGGTACAGGGAGAGGATCGCTAATTTCAGGGTTTCAACAAAACCTGTTTCCATGCGGAATGAGACCTTAGAAATACTTAAAGCCAATCGCGTCACCGTTATAGAGCTCGGTATCCCTACCTTTAACGACAAGGTCCTCTCAAGGCTCAACCGGCGGCACAGCGCACAAGACTTGATTTCATCTTATGAAACGCTCGTCAAACAGGGTTTTCGGGTGGCCCTCCAGTTCATGGTAGGATTACCCGGGGAAACCATGGATGATATCAGGCTCACCGTACAAAACATGACCGGGCTTAAACCTCACTATATCAGGATCTATCCGCTGGTGGTTTTTGAAGGTACGCGCCTGGGAGAAATGTATAAGAAAGGGCGTTTTAAGCCTATTTCTTTTGATGCCGCGCTTGACAGGTCAGTCTTCATTTATCTCAACGCCAAAAAGAGTGAAATCCCTGTAGTGAAGATGGGCTTAACAGAAAATGAGGTCATAAAAGAACAGATCCTTGCGGGCCAGTACCATCCTGCTTACGGGTACATGGTAAAGGCCAGGGCCTTCTACCTCGCCATGATGGCGAAGCTCGTAGCCGTTCCGATCAAAGGGAGCGCCATGACCGTTCACCTTAGCGCGGCAGATGTGGCGCACCTTACCGGCTACAAGCGTACGAATGTGGACCGATTTGAAAAAGAGGGTATTGCGCTTCAGTGGGAAGAGAAAGAAGTGCCCGAGGACAACTTTATCTTGCACTATGACGGCCGATCAGTGCCCGGCAACGTCCTCGATGCCATGGAAATGTTCCGGGATTAACGAGGAAGACTAGGGCTTGTCATCCGAATGTATCTTCTCAAATATGTCGGGGTATAGTTTCTTCGTACAGTCGGGGCAAATCCCGTGGCTGAATTCCGCTTCCGAATGATCCTTTATGTATGATTCGATCTGATTCCAGTAACCTTTATCATCGCGAATCTTTTTGCAGGATGAACAAATGGGAAGAAGGCCGCTTAATTTTTTGACTTCGGACAGGGCTTTTTCTAGCTCCGTGGTCTTGGACGTCAGTTCGCCAGTGCGCAGTGAAACCCGTTGCTCCAACTCCTGATTCAACCTGAACAAATCATCCTCGGCGCGTTTCTGCGCCATGAACGTTTCCTGAAGTTGTTCGGACATGCTGTTGAATGATCTGACAACCTCACCGATTTCATCCTTGCGGCCCGTGTCCGGCAACTGCTGCCATTCCCCCCTTGCCAGTCCCTTGGCTGCTCTGCTCAGGTTCTGAATGGGCTGGGATAGTTCGCGGGCGATCATCGTCCCCAGTATCAAAGCAATGAACAGCGCGATGGGGCTAAAGACCAGGATGTTTGAAATAATGGTCCGCGCCGGTCCGAGAAACTCACTGCGATCCTGCGTTACTGCGACACTCCAGCCGGTTATTTCAATGGGCGCGAATCCGGCCATCTTAGGCGTGCCTTCAAATGAATATTCCGCTGTTCCGGTCTCTTGGGCAGTCATACGCGCGGCGACGTTTTCGACGCCGGGGACTCTGAGAGAATCCTTTGTCAATATGTAATCCTTACGCGGATGCGCAATCGTCATACCGTTGCGGTCAATCATAAAAGAATATCCGGTCTTTCCAAGAGTAACCGAACCGATCGAATCCAGAAGATAATTTATCTTGAGCGCGCAAGCGATAACCCCCACAAATTGGTGATTGGCCATGATGGGAGCACTGAGCATGATGATCGGATCCCCCGTAGCCCTGGAGAACATGGCATCGCTTATGGTTGGATTACCTGTCCTGGCATTCAGAAAATATCTCCTATCGCTGAGATCGAGTCCGAGTCGTTTCACATCCACCGTGTCGATACGAATAATACCGGATTTATCGGTGATGAAGGCACCTTCGAGATAACTTCCGTAACTTTGGAATATCGCCTTCATTTTGGCTTCCATTACCCCGTAGTAATTTCCGGCCGAAGCTGCGGCGACAACCTGGGGATCGACGGCAAGCATTGAGATAGCCTTCAATTTGCCTGCAAGGTCTGTCTCAACATGATCGGCAAGACTTTTTGCAATGAGCGTGGCTCTTTCTCTTGCAAAGGACTCCATCGATTTGGATACATAATAGAAATTAGCGGAACCGACGATGACGAATGCGATAATCACGACCAGCATGCCGCCGATAACCATTTTGATCCAGAGTGACAAGTTTCTGATTTTCATAAATGTCCGTTGCGATTACGTATGGATAAGTAGATCCGCATGATTTCGATCATGATAGATTGGGGATCCATCAGTGAACTTATGTTCGATCATATGTTACAGCAAAAATCGTACGATGTCCAGCCTGCACAAGAATCGAATAAGTTTAGATGAAATATTAGTGCAAAACACAGGAAATGCCCATCCACACTGAAGGCGGAGGAGCGTCGATCAAAATGGGGGCGGGACTTTTGAATTGTTACAGGTGATCTCGATCATTTCGGACTGGATGGTAACCACACCTGATCAGCGTTGCGCACAATACATGGGGTGCGAACTGCAGGCCGACGATGATGCCTCACAGGATTTCGTTATTTCTTTAAACAGATGTAGGTGGTTTGAAAGCCCTTATCATACTCCGCGGTTTCGATGTGAAATCCACTCCTTGTGATTATCCCCTCCATTATCCAATCATACGTGCTGAATTCCTTTTTAATATGGATTACCGCCTCTTCTCCCAATTTTTTATCAGCCATTGTTTCGACGGACTCAATCAAGGCATCAATCTCGCGTTCCAGATCAGGTGTGCCGGAAGGAAATACGATGTCAAATAGGAAGAGTTTACCCCCCGGCTTAATCATTTTATGGCATCTGTTAAGCGCGGCTTGCTTCCAAAAATCGGGAAGGTGGTGGAGGACCGCTACACATACAAGGGCATCGGCCGGTTCATATTCATGTTCGTACGTGAGCAATCCGCCGTGACACCAAACAATATTGCTTAATCCATATTCGTCCGCCTGCCTTTTGGCATACTCCAACATTGCGACTGATATATCGACGGCATAAATAGTCCGGACGTGCTTCGCTGCATGAAGTGTAAAGGCCCCCGTACCGCACCCCAAATCAATAACAACGCTCTCGGAATTCAGAGATAGGCGGCGAATGATTTGCTCGCTTGCCTTGGCGTAATCGCGGAATTTCTTATGCATGGCATCATAAGCCAGCACTTCTTCTGCCTGGGAGAAATCAACCCCCGAGAAGCTCAATTCATCAAAATGCCATTTATGGGCGGGTCCCAATACGTTTTCACTCATCTTCTATCCAAAAAAACTGTCAATACAGACGCTGTGATTTGTAAGAATATTATGATGTTGAGCGTATACGTGTCAAGAGCAATTCTCCGCGATTGATGAGGTTGAACCAGGTGTAGCGCCGGTCTATAACGAAAAAACAGGGCGAGAAATCACTCGCCCCGTCTCTTCGTTCTCTTCAGTTGGCATTCTTGCTCTAACATGCCAAATCTTGAAACCATGTTCTTGGGCCGGTAAACCGCACCGAATAACCGCGCGCGATAGCCCTCTACCCTCGCGTTCCAGTAAGCTCCGCTTCGACCGTCTCCAGGGTTTGGCCCCTAACGTTAATCCTGTAGAAGAGCACAAGGACTGCGCAGACGAGCGGAGGGATCGCGAGGAAGGCAAAGTACTCGCTGAAGGAGAAGCCGGCAGATTGGAGAAGACCTCCAAGCAGAGGGCCACAAACCGCGCCGAACCTGCCCATGGTAAGTGCCCATCCAACACCGGTGGATCTCACAAAAGTTGGGTAGACTTCTCCCGTGACTGCATGCTGGGCCGACTGGCCCCCGATAACGAAGAAACCCGTGGCAAAACTCAGAACATAGAGTGCGATAGGGCTGCCGGTGGCCTGGCCGAAGAGCCAGGACACCACGGCCGCGAGTATGTAAGCGAAGAAAAGACCCGATTTCCTGCCGAATCGGTCGAGCATGACGCCAAGCAGGATAGCCCCCAAAAATCCGCCAAAATGGTCCATGACCGTGTAACCGTAGCTTTTCACGAGAGAGACGCCAGCTTTGGTGAGCAGCGTGGGCAACCATGTGATAAGGCCGTATACGGCAAGCAGGTTGAAGAAGTAAACGAGCCAAATGAGCACGGTCATGACTGCAAGTTTTGAGGCGAAGAGCTGTTTGACGCTCGCCTTCCGTTCAACCGCGGGAAGAGCAAAGCTTTTCTCAGTCCATTCCATCGGCGTAATCTTAGCCGCCTTCTCCATCCTTCTCAAGACCTGCCTGGCCCTGTCGTAGTGGCCTTTCTGGGCAAGGAAGCGGACGGACTCCGGAAGGAACCAGTACAGGAAAGGGATGAATAACAGAGGCAGAAGCGCGAAGAAAAGGACAATGCGCCATCCGAAGGCAGGAATGAAGATCATAGAGATCACCCCTGCGACGGCGGGTCCTATCATAAAGCCCGTGAACATGGTCGCCACCATCCGCGCCCTTATCCTCGCCGGGGCGAATTCAGACGCCAAAGTAATATTCAGCGTCAGTGCGCCACCCATGCCGATGCCCGCGAGGAACCGGAGGATACAGAAGGTCTTGAAGTCATGCACCCAGTAGAGACCACCGTTGAATACGGAGAACATGAGAAGCCCAAGGATCAGGGGCGTCTTTCTGCCTATACGGTCGGCAAGCATGCCGAGGCCGGCTGTGCCTATCATGAGTCCTATGAGGCCGTAAGATACGATCGAGCCAGCTGTAACGGGAGTGAGGTGCCACTCGCGGATGACGTTGGGCATCACGTATGCAAGGATCTGCGAGTCGTAGCCGTCGAAGAGCAGGGTCAGTACGCCAAGGACAACAAGACCCCAGTGGAAGCGGTTGAACTTGAGCTTATCGCAAAACTCGGTCACATTCGGTGCATCCATGCTGCGCCTCCCTTTTATATTGTCGGGGCTATTCGCTTATGCACCCCGCAAAATCCTTTCTGCGGCCGCAAGGTCCTCCTTCAAAAAGGCCGCGGCAGTTGAGTGCTTCTTCGACGCCAGGGCATCGACGATCTGCTCGTGGAGCTTAACAATCCCTTTCGATTCCTTCAGGTCCACTGATGCGTGCCTGCTTTTCAAGTCGCCGAAAACGGTTAAGATTG
>DATKMQ010000081.1 GCA_035541755.1 Syntrophorhabdaceae bacterium | reverse complement strand
TCTCAGGGCTTTGAAAGCCCGCGATCCTGAGTTGTCGTTCGCACCCGCGAAAAAGAGCATCGTGGCCTTACCAATCTGAAAACCGGTTTTGCTATTCACGGGCAGGATATAGCCAATGTCCGCCGCACCCGCCGCCAGCTCTTCCACCTGATTTTGGCCGCCGATGATCTGGCCTCCCCAATAGGGCGTAATCTTCACCCTGCCGTTTGTCTCTTTCTCTATCTTGGCGATCCACTTCTTGTCTGCGATGCTAAATGTATGGTCCGCACCCCAGGGTGTGCCATATGTCAGTTCGATCACTTTCTGCTGGGCCTGGGCGTGGCCGGATAAGACGACCATTATAGCGAGAACTGCCACCGACGAAAGCATAATCAGTCTTTTCTTTTTCATCTTTTGCTCCTTTATGATTTTTTTGTGGCGCCATCTGCATGTCGCCATGTTTCTCACCTGCTTTCTTTCTGTCACCTCCTAAGTTGTCTACTTCATGAGGCTTGGCAGCCACAGCGTGATGGGTGTTACGAATACGAAAAGCGGCAGTGTAATAAGTTCCATCAAGAGAAAAGGGGCCGCCCCCCTGAAGACAATCCCGATGTTTAGTTCCTTGTCTGTGCCCGCTATTATGTAGGCGAGCATGCCAAGCGGGGGTGTAATCAGGCTGATCTCAAGCATGCGTACCTGCACCACGCCGAACCAGATGGGGTCAAATCCCAGTGCGTTCACGATAATGGGATAAAAGACCGGTATGGTGAGGATCTGGATGGAGGGTGCCTCCATGACCATGCCAAGAAAGAAATAGATCACTACAATCACCCCTATTACCGCCCAGGGGGATATATGGAGTCCAACTACCCAGTCGGCGGCCATTTGCGGGAGCCTTGTCTTTGCACAGAAGAAGTTGAAAATCATAGCGCCTATGAGCACGGTAAACATTATGCCGGTCGTCTTCATGGTGGCCATGCCGGCGGAAAGGAGCGATTTCCAGTTGAGTCGCTTTTTAAAGAAACCGAGAAGAATTGCGCCGAAGGCGCCAATGGCCCCCGAGTCCGTGGGCGTGAAAATGCCATAGATCATTCCGCCTATGGTTATGACAAGCAATACGAGTATCTCCCAGCAATTCTTGAGCGCACCCATCTTATCCGTAAGAAGCGCCGCCGGCGCCCGAGGGCCGGCTTTGGAATTAATGGAACAGAGGATATAGACGGTAATGAAGTATGAGACGGTCGTAAGCAAAGCGGGGATAAGACTCGCCGCAAAAAGTTTGCCTATGGAAGCACCCGTGAGAATTCCGTAAATAATGAACATGGTGCTCGGGGGGATGAGGCTCCCTATGGTGCCGCCGGCCGCGATTGAACCCACGGCAAGTTTCGTATCATATCCGTATCTTCTCATCTCAGGCAGGGCAACGAGATTGACCGTGGCAGCGGTCACGAGGCTACTGCCGCTGCACGCACCGAATCCCGCAGACCCGGCGATGCTCGCCATGGCGAGTCCGCCCCGATGATGACCGAGCCATTTGGAGGCGAGGTTAAAAAGATCGGCTCCAAACCCACAGGTGAAGGTTACCTGGGCCATGAGCACAAACAGAGGCATGACGGCGAACTGGTAGCTGGAAATAATGTCCACGGGGGTCGTTGCCATCTTGATCAAGGCCCCGCCCAATGGGTAGAGTAGGCACATGCCGGCAAACCCGACGAGGCCCAGGGTGGCGCCGATGGGCATACCCGTGGCAAGCAGGGCAAAAATGCACGCGAAACCTAATAGACCCAGTATTTCCGGACTCATTCTGATACCCCTTTCGCGGCATGTGATGCATCGTCTTTTTCACCTGTCACCGCATCTTTAATGTGCTGAAAAAATTTGAACACAAGGAACAGAAACATCAGCGCAACCGCGCACATCCAAAGCGTCCGAGAAGGCACTATGTTGACCCCGAGCAGATCTGTCCTCTCTCCGCGGACTATTTTGTCCGCCAGGGCTCTTAAACCGGCCCAGAGGATCACCCCCCAGTAGACAAGGGTCAGAAAGGTTGTAAAGACCGCAAAGCGCACCCTCGCGCGAGTGGAAACCCGGTCTATAATAACCTCGGCCTTTGCTTGAGCGTTTAGAGATTCGCAATATGCGAGGGCGAACGCCCCCACCACCATCATGTAGGTTTCCACGAGGTCGAAGGTTCCCGGCAGGGTATATCCCAAAAGACGCGCCACAGCCGTAATCACGATCAGGATCAAAACACCGCCCATGATAAGCAAGGCAAGCAGTGTACCCCACTTGATCACTCTCTGAATCCACTCTTCAATTTTTCCCATGCTGAGCCTCCCGTCCGTGACAGCTTTCCTCTGCTATTTGGAAGCAGCCAGGCCAATTTTTCATACTCAAATCTTCACCACTATACTGCCAAATTCGAAGCATTGTAAAGCTCATCTTCCATCCCCATGTCTTCCATTTCATCGCCCTACTTCCCTATTACGATCCCCATGGGATCGACCTCTTCTCTTAAGATCCTGAGGTACTCGGGAGGAGGAGTAGGGCTTGTTTCAAGTACCTCAGGGATGTGTATTGGGAAGCTACTGTTTGCCTGTGCCGCCTCAAGGGTCTCCCCGGGGTGGAGTGACACGATCTCCAGTTCCTTGGTTGCCTCCCGGAACCCATAGACGCCTATCTGCGTGATGACTCTATGCGGTCCCGTATTCCTCGGAAGGCCCGCCTTCTCTCTCGCCCCAAACCCAGTGAGATACCCGGCAGTGGTAAGGAAGTCCACTTTATTCACGAAGGTCTGTTTGGACTGTTTGGCTGCGATAATGATGAGCTTGCGGGAGAAGGAGCCCACATCTGCTGCGCCTCCGGAGCCGGGTAGACGAGTTTTGGGGTGATCATGGTCCCCGATGACTGTCGTGTTGATATTGCCGTATCTATCCATCTGAGCGGCCCCCAAGAACCCGTAGTTGATATAACCCGCCTGGGAGAGCGACATGATATCGTGCATGCTGGTGGCGATGAGTCCTTTGTGGAAAGTCCTCGATTCCCCCACAGAGATAGGAAGCTCAGGAAGATTCGGGCCGATGCCCCCTGCCTCGAACATGATGAGCAGGTGAGGGGCGTGGGTCTTCTGTGCGAGCATGGCGGCGATGATGGGAAGGCCTGTACCCACAAAGACGGCCTTTCTGTCTTCTAAGGCCACGGCGCCGAGATATGCCAGGTATTCTCGGATATTATAATTGGGTTTGTTCTCTGTCATGTGGGGAGCCTCTTTCATTTTCTCCAGGGTGCGGTCATAGGCTCTTGGAGAAACTCTCTCCTCTTGAGATAGCTCATCTGACGTACACCGCCCACAAGCTCCATGTATTCATCAAAAGACCGAACACCGAATACGTATTTATGGAGGTATTGCTGTGTACCTTCTTCTGTTCTTGATAGATCGAGCCATTCCGCGATGTGGTTTTCGTCGTAGTAGTACAGGCCTGGCATCTCGCAGGGATGGGAGCCGTATGGGACCTGCACCACGGCGTCGACCACCATGAAGGGTATGATGGTCCTCCATGGTTCTCTGCGAATAAGCTCTTCATCGACAATCTCTTCAGTCGTGATGATGAGGTGTCTCGCACAGCGCGCAAGTTCAAAATCCTCAACGGAGTTGGCGTCGATCTGACTGTTGCCGTACATATCGCACCGGTGCACATGGATGAATGCGCAGTCCGGATAGGCCGCAGGGATGAGGGCCACGGGTTTACCGGTGAAGGGATCTTCGATGACTTTACAAGAACTGTGGTTTAGCGTATCGGTACCGAGGAGCGTACGGGCCGGAATGAAGGAGAGGCCCATCATGCCGGCCAAAAACCTCCACTGGTAACCGGCATTACTAGTCTCCGCGGCTACCACGCACTCACCGGACTCGACCTTTCTGCGTGATGCCGGAGACAGACCTCGCATCTCATGACCGAAGGAATAGGCCGCTTCTACCTTGTTCACACAGCCTGCACCCACGAGCAGATCGAGATCATGAACCGCGGTCTTGCCTGCCATCACGAGGTTACGCTTTTTCTGTCTGATGATCTCGTAGACAATGGCCATAGAGACCCGGACATGACCGAAGCCTCCGCTCGCGATATAGTCTCCATCGTGGATATACTTCTTGACCGCTTCCTCTATGCTGACGATATTGTTCTTGCGTTGTGACGATTTATTCTGAATCACCCAGTCTCTCGCATCATCGGGGTCGTACCACCCGATGAGTTCACCCTGACCCTCAAGGAGTACATTCGACTGGGGAACCCCTCGTTTGTCAGTAATCGACATTCTCTCTCCCTTTAAGTCCCAGTATGGCGCGTGCCTCATCGGGGGTTGCTACCTCCCTACCCAATTCCTTTGCTATGCGCACCACCTTGGCCACGAGCTCCGCGTTGCTCTTGCAGAGCACGCCTTTCTCTATGAAGATGTTGTCTTCCATACCGACCCGTGCGTGACCGCCCATCATGATGGCCAGAGTATCAAGCTGGAATTCCGCGGGGTAACCCGCGCCGATCACCGACCATTTGTAGTTCGCCTCTCCCAAAAGACGGTCGGCAGTCCGTTTCATGTACATGACGTCTTCTAAATCTGAGCCGATACCTCCCAGGACTCCCGTTACAAACTGGACCCACACGGGCAGCTCTACGAGTTTCTGTTTTACGAGGTAACGGACGTTGTAGAGATGGCCCACGTCGTATGCTTCAAGCTCCGGCTTGGTCCTACTCTCTCTCATTGTCGTACAGAAGACCTCCATATCTGCAAAGTTGTTGCTGAAGATGTACCCCTTGAGACCTTGGGCAAATTCCTTTTCCCAGGGGTATTTGTAGTCTTCATCCTTGTAGCGGCTGACGATAGGATGAATGGAGAAGTTCATGGAGCCCGTGTTGAAGGTGGCAAGCTCGGGTTTCAAGTTTGGGACTACCTGGACCCTCTGTTCTGCCGTCATGCCGGTAACACCGCCGGTTGTAATGCAGACGATCACGTTCGATCTCGCCTTGATACCCTGGGCGATCTGACGGTAGACCTCTGGGTCTGTTGTAGGCTTTGCCGTTTTTGGGTCCCTTGCATGGATGTGTACCGAGGCCGCCCCGGCATCTGCCGCCCTCACGGCATCATCAATAATCTGCTCAGGGGTAAGCGGCAGGTATGGGGTTTGTACCGGCAGGGTGATATTGCCAGTCAAAGCGGCGGTGATGATGAGTTTATCCATCTCGATTTACCTCCGGTTTAAGTTTCTCGATGCCATTTGATATGTTTGATCAGTCGTTTTCCGGTTCGATTCCAGCTCACTCTCCGGCAATCTTACGAACCCGGATTCACCTCGGCAGTCTGGACACAGACCGTGAACACTCGACGGATATGTTTCATTACAACATGGGCAAACTACAACTGGGCCGTGGTCTTTTGCAATGATGAAGCGGTCGGCAACTTTTACATAGCGAGTTACACAGATACTGCTCCCCGCTGCGCTGATCTCCGCCCGTAATCGACCTTCCTCTTGCTGAGCCTTGGGCTTAAGCTTCAAGAACCAAGTCTTAATCTCGGGCCAAAAATCGAGCTTAGACGTGTCAATAGAAACCCGTATGCCCTGTCTACTTCTTTTCTCATAAAAAGTGACGGCGAAACGACCCGTATCATGAATGGTCAGCCATCCATTGCCCGTGGTGCAAGCCGTGAGGAGTTGAATCGCATCGGGCAGACATTTGCGGGTTTCGCAAAGCGCATTATATAATCCTGCTTTGTGAAGATGCCGGTAGGCCAAATCCACCATGTATCCGCCAACGAGCACGCCGGGAGCTGCATAACCGTGGAAGTCTCGGACCAGTTCGACGTACCTATCAAAGCTGTAGCTGCGCACCCTCATGCCCTTTCCTCCGGATAATCAGACATAAACGACCCCCACGTCGGTGCTATGCTCCAACCGCATCTCAAGAAGTTTCTGTCCGTGGCCCGCATATCGTATCGAGACTCGGTATATACCACTGCCCTCTTCCAAATTATCAAATTTGAAATCACCATAATTGTCGGTTGAGGTCGTGGCCACAAACCTGCCCGCCGAATCCGACAGGACCACCTCGGCTCCTTGAACGCATTCGTCCCTGCCGTCTTTCTGGGCAGCTACACTACCTGCGATGAAACATCGGGTAAACCGGTACAGGTTCTTGTAATAGACACGTGGCCTGGTTTTGAGGTCTGACCTGTAAGTTTCAAGCCCCTCAGCCCTGATTATCTCTTTCATGGCCTCACCATCGAGATATCGCATGGAAAGCGCCCCCGTGGGACAGGACTGGATGCAGCGGCTCTTGGTCCAGCCCTCATCGATGAGATGGGCACAGCCGGTACATTTCTGTGGTACCGAAAGATGATCGTTCCATCGGATAAGGCCATACGGGCAAGTCTTGACAAGTTCTCTTTGCCCTCTTGCTCTGACAGCATCTATGATCACTAAGCCATCAGGTCTTTTGTAGACCGATCCGTTTTCTGCGGATCTGAGGCATGGAGCATCATCACAGTGCATGCAGTGCATGGGCAAGTATGCCACATCGATCAACGGGAATTTTCCTCGTTCTTTTCCGGTAATTTTCATCCAACCCGCCCCTTGATCTGGCTGAGGTGCGGCATAGCCGGTCCATTCATTGCCAACGTGCTCATCCTTGCATGCCAGGAAACAGTTGTTGCAGTTCTCGCATTTCTCAACATCAATGATGAAATACCAACCCTTCATCTCTGAATCTGCCACTTCTCGATCTCCACGAGACATGAGTTTGCTGCAATGCTGTGCGACTTCTTGATGATGGGACGAGCCGGGGTCAGTATATTCATGCACCCTCCTCGGTCCGCAGATTTTCCAGGTTCACCGATCGGATCATAGACTGCCGATCCTTCATAAGAGTGTATTGTACCCGGACCAACTCGTTCAGTAATCTGCGCTGCGCAGATCACTGAGCCCCGATCATTGAATACTCTTACGAGATCGTGGTTCTTAATCGACCGCGTTTTCGCATCATGGGGATTCATCCGCGCAATCCAATAATAGTAGCCATCGATGAGCACACGATGATCCTCAATGTCGTTTATCCAGCTCTGTTTACCATCACCCATGGTATGAAAACTGTATCTCGGGTGTGGCGTGATCAACTGAAGGGGATATTTTGCATACAGATCCGTGGTATGATGACCCTCCCAGGCAGGTATGTACTTGGTCATGACCGGCCTTTCCGGGTCATCGGGATCGAAACGCTCCAAACTGGAACAGACGAATTCGATTTTTCCCGACTGGGTCTGCAGGCCCTTGAATACCTGTTCCGTGTAGTCGGCCGGCAACGGCGCGATCTCCGGGGTATCTTTGAGCCGGTCCTCGGCAAAGGACCGGAAAGAGACGGGCGCCCTTAACTCTTCCCTCGGGGCCGGGATAACGTAGTATCCCTTCTTCAAGAACTCATCCCATGAGATTGCCTTTCGCAGGTCTGTCGCATCAAACAGTCGCCTGCACCAATCGTACTCGGTGGCACCCTCGGAGAACATGATACCAAAGCCCAATCTTTTGGCAAGTTCCAGAAAAATCTGGAAGTCCGATTTGGATTCGCCCAGTGGCTCTATGCACTTATGTTGGATCACGGCCACACGATGGTTACATTGGTTGAAACTGTGCTGGATATAGCCCCCGCAATTGGCAAATTCGCTAATGTCCCATCGTTCAAAATTGGTACAGGCAGGCAGGATGATGTCGGCAAACTTCGCTTCACCTTCAAACCAGATAGATTGGTTTACCACGAACTCAAGGTTATCTGAACGATACATGGCGGCATAGCGGTTGCTCTCGCACATAGTACCCAAATGAGAACCCCCGTATTTGTAGTACATTTTTATCGTCGAATACCCCGGCGCCGGATAGTCATATCGTCTGAACTGCCCTTCGATGGTTTTGGGGTCGGTCGGATAGCCGTGGGTGTGCCCATCGAGTATAGCTTCAGGTATACGGAGCCGGGGCACCATTTGATAGACCGTATTGACCGTGGGGAGTTGGGGCATGCGGACATAGAGGCTGACCCCAAGGGCCGTGCCGGCTATGTCTCCGGACAGACCTCCTTCGGCATAACCGGGGAAGTAAAAGCTGGTGTCTATGGGTGTGCCTTGCTGGGCGCTTCCCATGTTGACCCCGGGCTTGCCGAGCCCCTGCATGGCCATGAGACAGACCATGGACCGGGCCCACTCATTGCCCGTAGCGTCTCGACAGGCGCTGCCGAAGCCTGAAAGGCCACCGGCCGCCAGATACGTCTTCTTAGATCCCCACTCCCGTGCTAAAGCGCGAACGTCTTTTGCGGGAATACCTGCCTCTCCTTCCTGCCATTCCGGGGTTTTGGGAATACCATCGTCCTTACCAAGCACATACTCTTTCCAACGGTCGAAGCCCTGCGTGCGTTCTGCAACATATTTCTTGTCGTAGAGACCTTCCGTAATCCATACATAGGCAATCGCAAGGGCGAGGGAATTGCCCGTAGCCGGTCTCGGGGCCAACCACTTCCCGCCGAAGAGCGCCGCCGTGTGATTGTAAAATGGATCGATGTGAACCATTTTCACGCCCAATTCTTTGAGCCACTGGCGACGTACGGTCCCTTCGAAAGCGGCATAGACGCCACTTGTTGATTCGGGATCGCTCGACCAGAAGACAATCATTTCACATTCCTTCAAACAATCCTCGACCGTGCCATAGCTTTCCGGCGCTCCAAGGTGCATACTCTGGCCCCAATGATGCAAAGCGCCCCAATACCAGCCTTCCCAGCTGTCAGGGTTATGACCCACGGGCGTCCATCCAATATTGTTGAAGAACCTCAAGCGAGCTGAAAGCCAGTAGCCAAGGATCCCCCAAAGATGGTGGGAACCACTCCCATTCAAGATGGCGCCGGGCCCGTGTTCCTTTTTCACTCGTTTGATTTCGTCTGCCACAATATCGAGGGCCTCTTCCCAGCTTATTCTTTCATAACCGGATACACCCCGGTTCTGTGGGTTTAGCGCACCGTGAGGCTCAAAGTCAACACGCTTCATGGGATAGAGGAGCCTATCCGGAGAATAGATCATGGACTTAAATACGAGCGCATGAGGTGATATCGTTGTTCTGCGAGGAGGTGTAAAAGTTCTGCCCCTGGCGTTGACGCTCCAAGGGGGTGCATCCTTGTCGTCGAACTCTATAGGTGTGATCCTTACAATCCTGCCTTCCTTTACATAGACAAATACAGGGCCTCCGTTAGTATTACTCGTGTACCGCATGACGCCCTTGCCCACATCCGTGCCATACTTGAGGCCGGCGCTGAGCATGATACTTAAGGTTTCCAGAAACCAACTGCTCAGTTCCTCCGGACCCTCAAGGCCTATCTGGAAGTTCTTCATAGCGTTGGTCATCGCAAGTTGGTCTCTGTGAGGAACAAGCAACTCTAAAGCGATTGGGGGGCTCTCGAACCATATCGTTACGTCAGGGTTATGATATATACCGGCTGAGGAGCGGAGATTGCCGTTTCTTAGGATGTAGTATCGCCCTAGCGGCTCGCCTCTTAGTTTCAGTTGCACTGTAAGATCTTTCTCGCAAAGCCGCTCGTGAAAATGTGGATACTTTCGTGCGGTAAGCTTCAACATAATCACAAGCCCAAAAAGAACCGTTCTCAACAACGAGCGACTAATTCGATCAAACTTCGCGATTTTTCTCAAAATCGATTTCATAGTTTCCTAAGTCTTCTGTTTTTTGTTCCACTCGATCAGATGATTGAGTAATCTTTTCCTTAGCTCTCCTTCTTTGTCGGGTGTCCAGTCATAAAATCCCTTTGAGCTCTTCATGCCTAACTCCCCGATTGCGGCCTTTTGTATGAGAACGGCCGATGGCGCCGGCGAGCTTTCCAGATATTGTAGAATGTAGTTGTGGATTTGGAGGGTAAGATCGAGCCCTGCCATGTCGGCGTTCTCAAGAGGACCGAGCACGGAGAGCCTGATGCCGAAGCTATGCTTTATCGCATCGTCAACCGTGGCGGCATCGGCAATGCCATGCTCGACCATGGAGATGGCCTCCCTCCAGAGCGCATGTTGAAGGCGATTTGCCACGAAGCCGGGTACATCCTTGAGACACTTGATAGGATGTTTGCCGGCTCTCTTCATGAAGTCGTACGTGAAATCCATCGTTTCATCGGAGGTTTCTCGCCCCTTGACCACTTCTACAAGTGGGATGAGATAGGGAGGAAACCAGAAATGTGTTCCCACGACACGGTTCTTGTGCGTTGTTCTCTGCGCGATTTCGGTTATACTTATAACAGACGTGTTACTGGCGAGGATTGTATCTACAGGACAATAGTCTTCCATATCTTGGAAGATCTTCTGTTTGAGTCCTAAGTTCTCCGAAACGGCCTCGATAACAACCTGCGCGTGAGAGACCGCCTCTTTCAATGATGTTGTTGTGCGAATACGGGCTAAACCGGGTTCAATCTCTTCTCTGCTACCGAGTCCGTTGTCGGCGAGAAAGGTCATATTAGTCCGCACATTTATGAGGGCCTTCAACAGCAGTTCGCCGTTTACATCGGTGAGCACCACCTCGTAACCTCCCGCTGCGAATATTTGCGCCAGACCATGGCCCATCATCCCGGCGCCTATAATGGCGACGCGTTCTTTTTCCATCTTATGTCCTCTTACCCTGCCGTATATCCACCATCCACATACATGACCGAGCCGGTCATCCAGTCTGATGCCCGTGAGGCAAGAAATATGACAGACCCAATAAAATCCTCTGGCTCACCCAGCCTTCCGATGGGGATCCGGCTTAAGAAAGTCTTGTGTACCGAAGCGTCGTCGTATATCCACTGGGTGAGTTCGGTCCTGAACACGGCAGGGGCTATGCAGTTCACGTTGATCTTGTGGGGGCCCCATTCGCAGCCCAGAGTTTTGGCAAGCAGGTGCACGGCCCCTTTGGATGGACAATAGCCCGTGTAACGGGAAAGGCCGAGCTCCCCCCGGACTGAGCCGATGAGGATTACCTTGCCGCCTCTTCCCTGTTCAATCATGACTTTACCCACCTCTTTACAGAAGAGGTAAGTGCCTTTCACGTTGGCATCCATGATGATCTGCCATTCTTCATCGGATTGCTCAGTGATCATGCCAGGCTTGTTGACCCCGGCGGCGGTTACAAGAATATCGATGCCGCCGAAGGTATCGACTGTGGTTTTTACCACACGGATCACCTCATCATGGATCGCTGGGTCTCCTTTTGAGAATGTTGCGGTACCGCCGTCAGCAATAATCTCTTTTGTGTGCTTTTCAAGTTTTTCCACATTGCGGCCTGTGAGCATCACCCTGGCTCCCGCTGCGGCAAGGGCTTTGGCTGCAACCCCTCCGAGCCCGCCTGTGGCGCCGGTAACGAGCGCGACCTTGCCAGTGATATCGAAAAGATCCGTCACGTCCTGTTTTTTCATGGTCAGCCTCTTCAGGGGTAGTTGATGATGACGAGCATACTTGCCGGAAAATTTGTCTTGTTCATGATCTCCCTTCCCTCGTTTGGACCGATGAAGATCGAATCGTTCCTGCGCAGGGTGAATTCTTCGGTTTTGCTTTTTACGGTGATCTCCCCCTCGAGTACAAAGTAGACTTTTTCGAGCGGGTTATCCTCATACCCCCACTCGGCGCCGCCTCCCGGCAGAAAGTGGGAGAGCCCTACCCAGAACTCGGAGGCGCCTGTCTCTTCTTTTCCCTGTAGTCTCATAGCCGTCATATTGAAATGCCCCGGGGCTGCGTACGGTTTTACGTCCTTCAGCTCTATCTTCTTCATAAACGCTCTCCTTATACTCTCATCTTGTTGGCCGTATGATAAGCGTATCCTTATATGACTCCATATTTGTATACGCGGTCCGGTGCATCGTTTATACCAGCCTCATCAATTTCGGCCACGCAGCGGACCATGGTTCCATCTCCCATGTACCAGCGGAGCGGGAAGCACCAGAATTGAAATCGCTTCCCAACAACCTTCTCCAGGTCACCGCCGATATTTTCGATACCAACGATGCCGTTACCCATCATATACTTGTGGCAGGGTTCCCAGGTACCCCACTCGCCGGCCTTCTCAAGCTTGCCATACTCTTCCATATAGCGGTCCATGCCGAAGGTTTGGATGAACACTTCGCGATCGAACCACGCGTACTGTTCGATACCGTACTTGTCGATATACTCCTGGGTGATGGGACGGCCGGTACGTCCTGGCAGGTTCATCTGGGTCGGGCCGTTCTTGCCCATGGCGGTGTGGAGCGGATGGTCTAAAGCCTGCATGTCCATGGCCACACATTTCGGATGATATTTCTCGATCCACTGACCCGCACGAAGCCCTGTACCAGGCGAATAGTGGTAGTAGTCCTTGCTGTCATCATACAGAAGATGGGTGCCGGTCCTCAGCAAAAGGACCATGCCGTTTTTTAGTTCCTTGGGGTCGAACCTGGCACGAGCACAGGCCTCATCAAGGTGCCTGTCGGTGATGAGCTCCCAGGGGCTCACCTTGACATCGAGGCAGATCGCTAAACCGCAATAGGCGTCTACCGGAAGCTCATGGGTGTACCTCGTGCGTTTGCCTTCGAAGTCCCGCTCCATTACATGACGGGGCGAATCGGCGTGAGTGCCCGCGTGCATCACCACGGTGACCTTTTGACTTAAGACGCCGGACTTGGCAAGGCCATGCATAGTGTCGATGACCGGCTTCTGAAAATACGGCCAGAGTGGTATGTCCGCGCCAAACGGATGACTCAAATCAATAAATATCTTTTTCCCCATTTCCTATCTGCCTCCTTGGTCTCGATTCGCTATGGCTCTGCCTTACGGGCGGCATCCGGCCGCTTTCTTTACAGACCGCCGTAAGCGATGTTCTTTCTTGCCCCTTGAACCAGCTCAAACCCCTCAACCGAGGGAACCGAATGAAACTTGATCTCTGGCGGTTCTTTCGCGAGATCGATAATATCGAGTATTCTTTGGTAATCACGAGATCGTATATGTTTTTGAAGATGCTTGGCGGATTGCCATCGTTCAAAGATCATGTAATCTCCTGCGTCCGAGCAATCGGCGTAAAGACGCGCACCCATGCAGCCTTGCTTAACCAGAACCGGGCCCACATAGAGCGAGAATAGTTTTATGACCTCCGTTCTTCTCTCAAAATCTACGATGACATTTAGCGTCATAATAACCAAGAACTCTTTTCTCCCGAAACGAGTTGTCGCTGACTCAAGCTTTAGTCTTCTTCAGGCTGTCCAGGGCTTTCGCATGTCTTGTCTGCTCCCATCCTTTGGCTATTGGGGAGTGACAGGCTTTGCAATATGACTCTCCCTTATATTCCGGCGTCTCTTGGGATCAGAATCAGAGATGATAGCGGCCAAAATGATAGTGGGGTCATTAGTGCGGCAATTGCTCCTGTTTTCCCGCACATCACTAGCATCCTTGTATAACCTAAAAACATTTCCACTGTTTCTACTCCATAGGATAACCGGCTTTTTTCCATCCCTCAATAGAGGGATCCTTCAGCACTTTCACCAAATCAAAATCGAAGCCAAGATCTATTAACTGTGCCGCAACACTTGCACTGTCTCCTTCTCCCGGCCCGCAAGCACAGTACAACACTATGGACCTGTTCCTAGGCAGAAGCTCGGTCTCTACCAAAGCAATGTTCTCCTTCCATGGGAATGAAGAGGCACCTTTTATGTGCCCCTTCTTGTAAATGCTCGTAGGTTGGGTATCGAGAATCACCACATCCGTTTTGTCATCCATCATTTTCTTGAGCTCTCCCACAGAAATCCTCGTAACCTCGCCCCGGTCAAAAGCCAACGAAATGAGGGGAATGGAAAGAAGGAGCAGTATGACTACCAAGACCGCTTTCGTCAAGCCCCACATAGAATTCCTCATCGCCGCACCTCGAAATAAATGAATCACTTCTTGTCCTGCTGCGAATGACGTGAATCGCTGCCACGCCTTATGTTATTTGGTGGCCCGGATCAGACTCTGCCAGTTTACTGGAAGCCTTATTGCCTTGCTTACGGCAAATCCCTGATCCCCTCCCTGCAACGTCACGAAGTTCCGGTTCCTTGCCGCATCCCCCGTTATGATGATGAGGTAATCCTTAGGCGAATGGACAAGCGGAAGCATCCTGTCCGCGTCCGTCGATTCACAGAACTGCTTCTCCATCTTACCCGCAGCCACAAATCCACAAGCAGTGCCGCCGAAGAACCCGGGGGGCAGAAACATGTCAAACTCCGCTGCCCGTATTTTCACATTCTTGAAAAGGTACTGCTGAACATCGCTCTTCGAGTAACCAGCCTTTGCTATGGTACGTGCAACTAAGGGGGTCAGCGCTACCACAACCGATCTTTCAGGGCCAAAAAACGACGAGAGGCAGAAAGGAACCTGGCCTAGCACCTTAGCGGTCTGCCTAGCTAACCCCTTGAGCTGTTCTTCCCCTGTTCCAAAGGTTTCGAAATTGTCACTTACAGCCTCTGCAGAAGTCACTGTTACTACACTGACGCCTGTCTTGAATCCACGGCTCACCGAGAGAGACTCCCACGGGCTGTCGTCTTCGTTTTCAGCAATAGCAACAATGATATTCTGGCCAAACGCTGCCTTATCCATGCCTACGACATACCTCGGAACGTTGAGCATAAATAATCTCAGAAAGCGGCTTAATGTGGTATTGGCCTGCCTTGCGGAACGCATGACGCCCTGTCCATAATTGAAATCTAGCTGCTTGATTATCGGTCCGTTCACAATGATTACTGGTGACCATCCGGCAGTGCTACCGGCGAATTGCATGCCAAAGCGAGGGTCTGCCACAGCCTCCGACACCGCGATCAACGCTGGCATGTATTCCGGACGGCACCCGGCCATCACTCCGTTCACTGCGACCGTCCACACAGTCGCTTCACGGTTCCCGGGAGGAAGTGTACCTAATGCTTCGTCGGGAGAACGGTCCGTGTACCTGAGAAACTCCTGTACCTTTTCAGTCGTCGGGGGGACAATTGGCAATCCGTCGGTCCACTGACTTTCGTAAAAAAACCTGTTTATTTCTTCATAGGTGCCCTTAAAGACTATGTCCTTAGGTTTTGGCTCAGCACCCCCTGATCCCGCTTCGCTGACTGACATATTGGTTGACTCTCTGGTCAGCGCTTCGATAACCTTAACAATAAGATTCGCGGCATATTCCTGGACCTCTGCATGGCTTTGCATTGAAATATTGGGGGGCGGATACTCCACAATATGGATGTTCGCTACCCCTTCGGCTTGGGCCGTTGAGCGAGCCGTATTTAGAAAACCCGTGCATATCACTGCTACCGCCGGAATACCGGCTGCCTCCGTCCAACTAGTAGTCCTCGCAACTGCGGGGGTGCACGTTCCTCACCCGCCGACCGTCACTATGACTGCGTCCACCTTGGCTTCTTTAACTATATCCTTTATGGAAGGGTCAGGATAATCACCCCAACTCAGACCCTTACCACTTGGCAGGTTGACTGTCTCTATCTGCCCAAACCGCTTTTTGAGCAGATTGGCGAACGCTTCAGCCAGGACATCGCCGTTTGTAAATGCATTCCAGATCAACCCAATTTTCTTCCCTTCCAGTGTTGACAGCCGAGGGGCTGGGGCTATTACTTTTACCATCGATTTACCAAGAGGGCTTACCACCTCATACATCCCATCCGAGGCAGCCGCTGAAACACCCGCCATCACAAGACTCACGACTGTTATAGCACCTACTAACCAATAGCTTGTCCGTTTTCTCATAACTTTCCCCTCCTTTCGCAATTCTGCTGACACTACCCCCTAATCGTTTCCTTGCATCTGCGCCGCCTCAACGCCGATCGGTTTCTCCAATTCTCGCGATGCTACGCGCAGAGCGGCGTTCAGCACGGTAATCATCACTCCCTTGCGCCATATGCCGAATGTGTGAAGCAATTTTTGTGCCAGACTAAAAGAGTTTCTCAGCGATATTACAAGTGTACAATAATACTCTTGTTTCTCTTTCAGAAATGATTTAATTGGAATTATATGGATATAAGATGTCTCGCGACATATCACGATAATCGTAGCGTTTCTATTTTATCTCGGTCTTTTAATACCTAGTACCATTCATCGCGATAGGGCTAATGGCTATCAAATAATAACTCCTATGCATTGACAGCATATAAGCTTAAGGCTTTTGACATATCCGGAGACACGCGCGGGTGGAATACGATTTTTTGGTTCGATTTCAGAATGTCTCGAGGAGCATGTCAACAAACCCGCGACAACCCGTTACGAAGCCGTTGAAAAACGCTTTTTCCGGCTGCCCCCGTATGTTTGCCCGTATTCGGCTCGAAAATGGAGATCAAATATGATTGGGTGTCGGGGATAGGAGGAGAGGCTTTGGTTTTGACTGTAATCTGCAACCCGCTCATTTGTCCCGGGAACGGGAAGGGTCATGACCAAGGATCGAGGAACGGTATTGTTGGCTGTAAAGGAAATGATCACACCTAAAAGGCTATCGGTCTTTTTAACCTTTCTGCTTTACCTGGTACCCTTGTTGTTCCTGATGCCGGAGACCGCCCACGCTGTTTCGGCTTTGGACGGCTTCAATCCTAACGTGAACGGCCCTGTCTATTCTATAGCCGCGCTTAAGGATAAAGCAAGATTCTTGCGTTTTGTCCGTTTTTCATGTCTACTTAATTATAGAATAGACGGAAGCGTTGACATGACCGAAAAGTCTCATTCAAAATGGAGGCAAAAACCCACGGCGCTAGGTCGCGAAGTTGACCAGGTTAGCGTCGACCGCAATAGAACGAACAGCGATGGAATTTGGAAGACCATGGTCAACAATGCGGTCATCGGAGTCTATCGCACCACAAAGCAAGGTGCGTTTCTCTATGTGAATCAAAAGTTCTCTGAGATTTTTGGATTTGATTCTCCGGATTCATTTTTGAAGGCAATCCCGGACATTTCCCGGCTTTACGCTCACGAAAGCAGGGGCCAGGCAATTCTAGACGAATTGGAGAATAAAGGATTCGTCGATAGATTAGAGATTCAAGCAAATCGAAAAGATCAGAAGACAATCTGGATCAGCTTCAGCGGCAGAAGAACAAGAGAGGCGTCCGGGCAAGTTTTTTGGGAGGGTTTTATTACGGATATCACCGACCGAAAACGCGCCGAGCAGTCTATGCAGGAGAGCGAAAACCGCTTCAGAATGCTGGTCGAGCAAGCGGGCGACGCCTTTTTCATCCATGATTATGCAGGTAATATCATCGATATCAACAAGCAGGCCTGCAAAACCCTGGGATACACGCACGAAGAGCTTCTACGAATGAACATTGCCGATATCGACATTGAGATCAAGAACAAGAGACACATACCACGTTTCTGGGAACGCCTTAACTCGGGGCAGCACATTACCTTCGAAGGTCTCCAGAAGAAGAAGAGCGGCCTCCTTTTTCCCGTGGAGGTACGACTTGGCCGACTGGACCTGGGCGATCGAAAGCTCCTGCTTTCTCTGACGAGAGACATCACCGAACGGAAGGGAGCTGAAGAGAAACTCAAGAAGGCATTTCAGGAGATCATAGAGCTTAAAAACTGTCTTGAAGAAGAGAATATTCACTTACGGCAAGAAATAGAGCTCACATACAGGCACGACAAGATCGTTGGTGAGAGCCCGGCGATCAGGAAGATTCTCCAAAAGGCCGAAAAAGTTGCCAAAGGGGAGACGTATGTTTTAATTCAGGGAGAAACGGGGACGGGAAAGGAGCTTTTGGCTCGGGCGATCCATAATATGAGCTCCCGCAAGGGGCGCCCTATGGTTACGGTCAACTGCGCGGCGCTGCCCCCAACGTTAATCGAAAGTGAATTATTCGGGCGTGAAAAAGGCGCGTATACGGGCGCCATATCGAAACAGCCGGGTCGCTTTGAAATGGCCAACGGCTCAACGCTCTTTCTTGACGAAATCGCGGACTTGCCTCTGGAACTTCAGGTAAAGCTGCTCAGGGTTCTGGAGAACGGCCAGTTCGAGAGACTCGGAAGCCCTGAGACCATCTCTGTCGACGTCCGTATAATAGCTGCGACGAATCAAGACCTGACGGAGCTCGTTAAAGAGAAGAAATTCAGAAACGATCTCTACTATCGGCTAAACGTATTTCCTATCTCAATACCCGCGCTCCGCGAGCGTCTGGAGGACATCCCGCTTCTGGTTTGGGCATTCGTAAGGGAATTCAATCAGAGTATGGGAAAATCAATCGTAGACATTCCAAAAAGGACCATGGACCGTTTGCAGAGCTACTCCTGGCCCGGCAATATACGAGAATTGCGCAATGTGATCGAACGGGCCATGATTTTAAGTTCCGATTCTACCCTGCATATAGATAACTTTGACGGTGTGAATATGGCCGCCAGGGGCATAGCGCTCGCCGTCATGGAGAAGGATCACATCCTCCGCATGCTGGAAAAAACGGGATGGCGCATAAGCGGGAAATCGGGGGCGGCCACGCTGCTTGGCCTTAAAGAGTCAACGCTCCGGTCGCGAATGAAAAAACTCGGTATCAACAGACCAAAACCAATATAATAGTGCGAATTACGCGATATGTCGCGATATATGTCTCATCAGCGCTATTTGACCAAATATTATTGGGAAATATATCATCAGTATTATCCATGTCTTAGCGTGCAAATGAATAGTTGGCACATAAATTGCTTCGACTCACTGCAGAAAAATAACAGATTTCAATTAATCGTAATGACATTACATGTCGGGGTAGGTTCAGATAGAAGAAATGCCTTTCAGCCGGCTGAGCCGTACAATGTGGCAAATTTTTCTGAAGCTATGCGTTCGGTCGGGAAAAAGCAATTTTTGCTTTCGGGACTCATGCTCATGGTGCTACCCCTGATGGCTTTTCCCGGAGTTTCGTAACCAAGCTTGATGAGCAAGGGTAACGGTGATTGGAACGCACGGGGTAATTTGCTTTATGTGGCACATTGCTGTCGCTCAGGCCTCTTTAGGCGCCGACCTTTGAGTACTATTCCAAATCTTTAAATCTATGCGAAGGAGGAACACAAGAGTCAGTCGAATAATCCCGTTCGCTATTCGTCCAAGAAATAACTCGTCGGTTTTTTTAGTGCTTTTGCTATCTTCACGAGCGTCTCCAGAGACGGGAGTGACAGTCCGGATTCATATCGAGATATGCTTTCCTGAGTTGTCCCGATCTTCGTTGCGAGCTCGGTTTGATTGAGATCAAGCTCCACTCTTGCCAGCTTGATCTTTTTCCCCAGCTTCTTTTTATCCACTCTTTCTTCCTGTGTCAATAACACTTGACATTATGCATCAAATGTATATAATATATGTATTATAGTATACTATATAGTTGGTCATAACTTAGCCTAATATATACCTATTCCGGTATGAGTACAAGGAATTATGTCTCTAGTCGCCCTTAACACAGTAGAAAGCGGTCATGCAGCTAGCTTGAAATGGCAGGATAATGCCTTCCTTCAGAAGCTCCTGGATGTCCTAGTCAGTATCTTGGTGAACGAATACGTCGAGACTGTAAAGAAGACCCCTGCCCTCTTCTCAAACATTGGAGACACAAAATGAGGGCTGCCATTTATACCAGATACTCTTCGGAGAATCAGAGCGAAAAGAGCATCGAGGATCAGATCCGCGTCTGCAAGAAGCATATCGTTGAACAGGGAATGGCTCTCGAAGACAGACATATATTTACCGACGAAGCGGTTTCGGGCTCTTTAGCAAACCGCCCGGGCCTGCAGGCACTCGAAAAGGCAGTAGGACAGAAGGAAATAGATGTCGTTGTGGTAGACGATCTCTCAAGGCTCTCCCGGAACAACCACCAGATGCTTACCGTGGTGCTCACCTTCAGCTATCACCAGATAAAAATCATCTCTATTGCGGATGGAATACAAAGTGACGATGATAACTCAAAACTGAGCATCCATATCAGAGTGTTTATTAACGAGCTTTACCTCGATGATCTCAAAAAGAAGACGATGCGTGGTCTTGAAGGGCAAAAGCTCCGAGGCTTCAGTGCCGGTGAGAATGTGTATGGCTACTACACGCAACCTCAAGGAGAGCTCAAATTGACGAGGAGAGGTAAGCAAAGATATGACGGCATGGTGCACAAAGTCCATCCGGAGGAAGCTGACGTGGTTCGCTCCATATACCGGCAGTTTGTCGAAGGGAGAAGCCTGGCCAAGATCGCTGACTCCCTCAATATTGATAAGGTGCCGACCAAGCGGGGGTTACCCGGAGGGTGGAACGTATCCACCTTAAGCCGAATACTCAAGAATGAGAAATATATCGGGGAGTGGGTGTGGAGAAAACAGAAGATCGTCAGAGATCCCCTCAGCGGGAAAATCAGAACCGTGCCCCGGCCCGAGAATGAACACATAAAGTCATTCCGGGAAGACCTTGTGATCATCGATCAGGAGACGTGGGAAAAAGCGCAGAATAGATGGAAGGCCATAGACAAGACGTGGCCTATCCGAAAACATGAGAAAGAACGCCTCTCGCAGAGAAGCTATATCCATGCAACCCCAACATACCTCTTCTCGGGCCTCATGCAATGCACCCTCTGTGATGGACCCATAGTGCTCTTAAGCGGGAAAGGCAGCGGGTATTACGGGTGTTATAACAGCAGACGGCACAAGTGTACTAATCACCTCCTCGTCCCCCGAAAGCGCCTGGAGACGACAATATTACAGGAACTGCAAAATACCATATTAACCCCGGAGAACATTGAGTACGTGTACGAGAATGTGGAACACGCTGCCAGAAAAGAGCTAAACGATGTTCCTGAGCTTATTAGAAAGAAGAAGACACAATGCGAGAGGATCCAATCTGAAATCCACAACTACCTCAGCTACATCAAAAGAGGTAACTTCTCGAAGGCGGTCTCTGAAGCACTACAACAGGCAGAGACCCAATCTGAGAGCCTCACGGAAGAGTTACGTTCCCTGGAATACCAGAAGACACAGGCCTTCACCGCACCGCCTCACGAATGGGTCGTTCACCGACTAGAGAATCTACAAGAGGCGCTCAATCAAAACACCCCTCTGTCAGCAGAGGCGCTCAAGGGGTTATTGGGTTCTATATACCTTGAGCCCAAATTGAAACAAGATCCCGATATTTGCCAAATTGGGGAGTTCAAACCTTACTACATCGCACACACGAAAATAACAACCCTTGCACTTCTGGATGAGGCGCACAAGGGTTCGAATTGGTATCAATGGCGGAGAGG
>DATKMQ010000080.1 GCA_035541755.1 Syntrophorhabdaceae bacterium | reverse complement strand
ACAAACATTCAACCGCCCGTCATACCAAGTTCAACATCAGTAAGAAAAAGAACTATCCATGGATGCCAATATTTCTCGGTACATCGCGGAGAGCACCCAAAATGAACGCATATTTTATAGATGGTAATTAAAGCCACCTGTACTTTGCGCTTGCGCGCGTCCCTCTCCGATGATATAATGACACCGCAACCTGCTGTTTGGCCTGCAAGGGAAGTGCAGTGAGAACCTGCCGCTGTCCCGCAACTGTGATGGGCACAAAAGGCTGGTGCACGGCGGACGAAGAGTTCGCCCCAAGCCACTGTCCGTGAGAATGGACGGGAAGGCGCACCATCTGCCCTGAGCCAGGAAACCTTGGGTTAAAACAAGTTGGGTCTATCCTTACGAGGCATAAGGAGGTCTCATATGAAAGCATTTCTTTTCCTGGCAGTTCTCGCAGTTTCCCTTTTCCCCTGTATGGCTTTTTCAGACGATACCCCTCTCAACCTGGACGAGATAGTCGTCACCGCATCACGGACCCCGTCCCCTTTGAGAGAAGCCCCTGCCAATGTCACCGTGATCACGGCTGACCAGATTCAGGCATCGGGCGCGCAGACGATCGTTGATGTTCTCGAAAAAGAGCCGGGCGTATTTCCTCAGAATTTTCTCGGTAATCCCAAAACGGCGAATGTCGATATTCGGGGATATGGCGAGGCAGCCCAACAGAACGTTCTCGTCCTGGTGAACGGCAGACGCGTGAATGCCCCCGACTTGTCGGGAGCGGACTTTTCCCAGATACCGGTCGATGCTATTGAGAGGATCGAGGTGTACCGGGGTCCCGCAACCGTGCTCTTCGGGGACAACGCAGCGGCCGGAGCGGTGAACATCATACTCAAGCAAGGAGAAGGCGCACCCAGGGTGACCGCCACCACCACGGTGGGGAGTTACAATTACGTGAAACCGGAAGTCACAGTCTCTGGTAAGCAGGACAAGTTCTCATACCTTGCCCTGGCCTCGGACACCGATACGGACGGCTACCGTCACAACAACGCTTATCATGCAAAGGATCTTACCGGCATCTTTGGATTCGACGTGAATAACAACCTCACTCTGCAACTCAGCACGGGGCATCATCGTGACGATTACGGACTGCCGGGTTATCTTTTCTGGTCTGCCCTCCGCTCCGGCGCAGTTGACCCCAAGGACTCGACTAACCCCAACGACACGGCGTCGACGGAAGATAACTTCTTCGACTTCATCCCGGAACTCAAATTCCGAGACGATGTGACTTTCTCTCTCGGTGGGTCTTACCGCGACCGCCACACTGCTTCCTTCTACGATTACGGCTCCGGCAGTACCTATGATCTCAAGACCCAGCTCCAAACCTACGGCGTCACCCCGAAGCTCGTTATCTCAACACCACTTGGAACAATGAAAAACACGCTTGTCTCCGGCGTGGACTATTACAAATACGCCACGACGTTCGGCTCATACTATGTGAGTTTCTTCGGCCCGTCGCTATCGCAAGGCAATATCGACCGACGGGACTTCGCTTACTACGTGGACGATAAGTTCTACCCTGTGAACGACCTCGTTTTGGAGGCGGGTTACCGAAAACAACAGTCGGCGTATGACGTCCGGGGGTCAGATACTACTTACCGCTATGACAGGGACGCTTACCGCTTCTCCGCCAATTACACGATCCTTGACAAGGCAAATGCTTTTCTCACGTACGCTAAGGGCTTCCGTTTCCCCGTGACCGACGAATTCATTTCGTATGGGTATTACTACGGCGGCACATTTTACCCGACCACGGTTAACACGGCGCTCACACCCCAGACCACGGAAGAGCTGGATGCGGGCATCCGGTTAAGCCCCCTGCCCATGCTCACGGGAACGGTCACCTATTTCCGGAGCTTCAACAGAAACGAGATCTTCTTCAATCCACTCACTGTCAGCAACGATAACTACGACAGAACCAAGCGTCAGGGGTTCGAATCGGCGGTCTTTGTCCGCCTGGCCGAAGGCCTTGGGCTGGATGTGGCTTACTCCTACACGGAGGCCTTCTTCGACGGGGGAGCGTTCGACGGAAACCACATACCTCTCGTACCCCAGAACAAGGTGTCAGCAAAGCTGACCTACGCGCTCCGTAATTGGCGGTTCGGCCTGGCCTCGGTGTACACGGGTGCGCGGTACCCCATAAGCGACCAGGCGAACACCCACGAGCAACTGCCGGGCTACACGACTTTTGACGGCTCTGTCGGATACACGTATAAGAAACTTTCGGCCCTTTTCACGGTCAAGAACTTTACGGACAAGAGGTACGCAGAAATGGGTGTGGCCAGCGCCAACGATGTGGCCCTGTACCCATCACCGGGTAGACAGTTCTTTCTGAGGATCCAGTATGAATTCGGAAAGTAGCGTCGATCGCGCGATCCTTAAGATAAGCCGGAAGAATCGTCCGCGGCGGCGAGTGAGAGATGGTCCGACCGAAGGACGGGCGTGAAGATATGAAAGGAGAAGAAGAAATGCTTCTGGGCACTTATTACGACGGCGTGGAAATCCACCGTGAAGAAAAGATCGTTTACGCGCGTTTCCTCGTGCCTCACCGGATAATCTCCACGTGCCAGGCGGCGGGAGGTTTGCGGGACGACCTCGATTACCTATATAACCACCAGTCATCCGAGCCTGCGGGTCACCACCCTTCAGCCCACATGATCGCTGTCCGCGATCCTCTGGCCTATCGGGCCCTGGTTTCCCGTCAATATGGCCTGCCGGGAGAGAGGTGCGCTACCCTCGGCACGGCTGCGAATATGCGCTTCGCTGTCACCAAGGAGGGTCGATTGAGAGACCTCGTGGTGGTGGCAGTCTGCACCGGCGGAGTGGAAGGCAACGCCGGGCGTGCGGGAGACCCTGCCTCCGTCTACGAGCATGACCATATATTCGAGTCCGTATCCGGAGAAGAGCCTGTGCTCCACGGCACCATCAACATCATGCTCTTTATCAACCACGAACTGACCGACGGAGCTATGGTGCGCACTGTGGTGACCGCTACGGAGGCCAAGACCGCTGTGCTTCAGGAACTGGCCGTCAACTCCCGTTACTCCAATCGTCTCGCGACTGGAACAGGAACCGACCAGATCGGCGTGGCGGCCAGGCTTCACACGGGCGTACCGTTGGCGAGCGCCGGTAACCACTCCTCTCTCGGAGAGCTAATCGGCACAACTGTCCATGACGCCGTCGCGGGCACGCTTGCCCTCCAGGATTCCCTGACGCCGGAAACACAACGGTCGAGCGTGCGTCACCTCGAACGCTTTGGGGCAACAAGGGAGGGGATGAGAAACTCTATTGCAGATCGTTTGGGAACAAAAAAAGGAGTGCTCTTCGCGGTAAACTTCGACACCATAGAGCGCGACCCTCTCGTTGTGGCGGCTGTCGCCGCGCTGGTGCACTTGCGCGATAAGGAGATGTGGGGCATCCTTCCGCGAAGTTGTTCGCCCGAAGTGCGGGCGACTTACGGTGCGCAAATAGCCGCCGCTGTCTCTGGCGATTATTCGTCCTTCACAACCTATCGGGGCATGCTGGCAGAGAAGCCGCGTCAAGATGGGGATGTAGAATTCTTGCGCCTCATAGAGGACTCTTTCGTGTTAGGATTCAAGGACAAATGGCACGATGATACGGGCAAAGAGGACTAAAGAAATGAACGGACTTCTCATCGTTAACACGGGGAATGGAAAGGGCAAGACCACAGCCGCGTTGGGCCTGGCCTTTCGCGCCCTGGGACACGAATTGCCGGTCTGCATTATCCAGTTCATAAAAGGCCATTGGAAATACGGAGAATTAAAGAGCGCCGCGCGATTCAAGGATTCTTTCTTTGAGGGTCTTCTCGATTTCCATGTGATGGGGGAAGGCTTTACCTGGAAATCGAAGGATCTCGAAAAGGACCGCGAGGCAGCGAGGCTCGGATGGGAGATGGCGAAATCGGTCATTGCGGCAGGACGGCACCGCCTCGTTATCCTGGATGAGCTTACCTGGCTTCTTAAATATAAGATGGTGGATGAATCGGAAGTGCTCGACTCCCTTCGGAAGAGACCTGAAGGTTTGCATGTCGTCGTGACTGGCCGTAACGCTCCACCGGCCCTCATCGAGATGGCCGACTTGGTGACGGAAATGAAAGAGCTGAAACACCCTTACCACGCAGGAGTGAAGGCCCAGAAGGGGATCGAATGGTAGCGACCGCCATGATAAGAGAAAGGCTTCCCCAGACCCACGTAGGAGGTCGCCCGCGTACCTTACCTCACTACGTATGCCTTATCCTCGTGGGGGGCTTGCTGCTCATGACCCTCTGGTGCGTGAGGATCGCCCATGCAGCCCCGGTTAGAGACGTAAAAGCCCTCACGCTCGTTTCCCTGGGACCGACGGTCACGGAGAAACTCTATCTTCTCGGGGTACAGGACCGGCTGCTTGGCGTGACCACGTATTGTACCAGGCCACCGGAAGCGCGTAGCAAGGAGAAGGTCGGAAGCGTGACACAAGTGAGCATCGAAAAGATCCTCGATCTCAAGCCCGATCTTGTTTTTGCCACATCGCTCACCGAACCAAGAGCCATAAGAAGCCTGAGAGAGTTGAAGCTTGCCGTCACCGTTTTTGACGAGCCGGCATCTTTCGCTGAAATGAACGATGAATTCATCAAGCTCGGCCAGTTGGTGGGGGAAGAGGACCGCGCCAGAGAGATTGTCCGGGCTGCTGAGCGCAAGGTAGCGACTATTAGCCGCAAGGTGCGCGGGCTTGAAAAACCGAAGGTCTTTATCCAGATTGGATCAAAACCCCTTTTTACGGCCACGCGAGATTCCGTTATGAACGATATGGTCGAGCTTGCCGGGGCGACGAACATCGGAGCCCAATTCAGGACGGGCCTATTTAGCAGGGAAGAGGTGCTTAGCCTGAATCCGGATGTCATCCTCATCGTGGAGATGGGTATCACAGCAGAGAACGAGAAGAGAACATGGCAGAGATTCTCCAAGATGGCAGCGGTCAGAAACAACCGGATATTCATTCTCGACCCTTACGAGACGTGCAGTCCCACACCTGTAACATTTGTCGATGCCCTGGAAACCATCGTGGAGGCAGTCCATCCCGGTCTGGAGGTGAAAAAATGAGTCGGCCTCTGATCTGGGCCATGGTCGTGGGGCTTCTTGTGGCACTCTTGATTCTTGCCTGTCTCTTGTCGCTGTCGGTTGGACCGGCTGGCATCTCCCTGCCCAGGGCCATCCGTCTTTGGCGCGCGGGTGCAGGTGGCACCTACGAAAGCATCATTCTCGACATACGCCTTCCCAGGGTTCTGCTCGGATTCGCCGTGGGAGGGGGTTTAAGTCTTGCCGGGGTCATTCTTCAGGGTCTCTTCCGCAATCCTTTGGTGGAACCGTATACGCTCGGTGTCTCGGGCGGTGCTGTTCTCGGCGTCTCCGTGGGCGGTATCCTGGGTTTGAGCCGTCTTGCAGGACCTTATGTACTCCCCCTGGCGGGCTTTGCGGGGGCGTTGGCCGCGATCTTCTTCCTCCGTGCTTTAAGCGCAAAAAAAGGCATATTGAGTGTACAGGCTCTGTTGCTCGTCGGGATTATGGTGAACTTCATATGCTCATCGCTCGTGCTTTTGATCATGTCCTTTTCGCGCTTGGAGGACATTCACAGCATTCTCTTCTGGATGATGGGATCTCTGGGCGAGACCGACTGGCTTCTCGTGAAGGTGGCCGTCATCGCCACGATCGCGGCCCTCGTGCTTTCGTATTTCTTCTGCTTTGACCTCAACGCCCTGAGCATAGGCGAAGAGGAAGCGCTCCACCTGGGCATTCACGTGGAGAGAACGAAGCGGATGCTCTTCGTGCTCACCTCGCTCGTCACGGGCCTGTGCGTTTCCCTGGCGGGTGTCATCGGCTTCGTGGGTCTCGTGGTCCCCCACCTTCTCCGTCTTCTTGTGGGTCCGGACCACCGTATCCTCCTTGTGTCCTCCTTCCTCGCTGGAGCCGTCTTTCTCATTCTTTCGGATACCATCGCGAGGATGGTGGTTCTTCCGCTGGAGCTTCCCGTCGGCGTCGTCACGGGCATAGTGGGTGGGGTGCTCTTCATCTATGCCTTGAGCAAGAAAACCCACGCGGGAGGTCTATAGTGCTCGACCTTCGACAGGTAAGCTGCGGATATAACGGTCACATGGTCCTCAAGGACGTGAGCGTCACCGTACGCCAAGGAGAATTCGTGGGCCTCATAGGGCCCAACGGATCGGGCAAGACGACCCTCATGCGGGTAGCAACGAAGGTGATAACACCCGCTAACGGGCAGATCCTGCTCGAAGGAAAAGATATTGCAACGGTGAGTTACCGGAAACTTGCCACTCGAATGGCGGTCATAGGCTCGATCGACCATGCCCTCGGCATGCGGACCGAGGATCTCGTGCTCCTCGGCCGGATCCCCCTCAGAGAACCCTACCAGATTCTCGATGGGAAAAGAGACCTCATAGCAGCTCAGGAGGCTATGAGCGTTGCGGGCATTTTGCATCTTAAGGACAGGCCTGTCAACACTCTGAGTAGTGGCGAACGACAGCTTTCCTTTGTGGCCCGGGCCCTCGCTCAGGAACCGAGGCTCCTTTTTTTGGATGAACCTACAAGTCACCTTGACATTAGACACCAGGTAAGCCTCTTGGACCTGATGGCGCGGCTCAACGGGGAAAGACGACTCACCGTGGTCATGATACTCCATGACCTTAACCTGGCAAGTCAGTATTGCCACAGGCTTGTGCTCCTCGATAGAGGCGTTATCCACTCCGACGGTCCGCCAGAATCAGTTCTGACTAAGGAAACCATAGAAAGGGTCTATGAGACACCCGTCGATGTGCTTAACGGGCACTCGTCAACGAGGCCCTTCATTCGGCCCGTTTCACGGGAAGGAGGCTCACAATCGGATTGTTAGCCCATGAACCGCTGGATGGAAAGAATCCTGTCGTGAGGGCATTTCTTTTGTCTGTCTTCCTCCACTGCGTCCTCGTGGCTGTTCTGGTCTTCTTTGCCGGTGAACTGTTCAAACGCACGCACAATGAAGGGATCATCACGGTTTTCCTCGGTGCACAGGATCAAGGCGGCCCGACCGGTGGTCTTCATGGGCACGGTGCACCAAGCCAGTCGAAGGGAGCCGCCCGGCACCCAATCCAGCCCTACGCAGCACGGGCAGGTTCTGGAAGTCCAAGCCCAGCCGGGAAGGAAGGGAAAATTGGACACGGAGAGATCATCGGGTCCGTGATGGTTGACCCATCCGCTTTCCGATTGCCCGGATCATCTGCTCCGGCGGACACCGCATCCGACGGGAACCACATTGATGTTCCTGGTTCACGGAGCGAGGTCCGAACGAAGGCAGATACCGGCCAGGGGGGTGTGCTTCTTGCTGGCAGAAATGCAGCGAGTGGTGGCCGAGTGGGATCCAGCGCGGATGGAAATGACGGCCCTTGGGCGACTCCCGGCGACGCCCCTACCCGGTACGGAGCCGCACAGTTTGCCTACATCAGGACAGTCATTTTGAAGAATCTGGCGTATCCGCCCGGGGCAAAACGTATGGGCCTCAAGGGAATAGTCACGGTGGACTTCGTCATTCTCGAAAATGGGCTCGTCCAAAACGTGAAGATTATGGAAAGCTCCGGATATGACATGCTCGACAGGTCTGTGATCGAGACAATCAGGCGATCTCAGCCTTTTCCCAAGCCACCAGTCAAGGCTGAGTTAAAAATTCCCATTGTCTTTAGGTTGCAGTAAGCGTACCAAGGTTTCTGCGGTTTCAGGCAGGATAAGAGTACCCCGCGAATACTCCATTTCAAACCGTTATCTTCAATTCCCATCGAAAAGATAAAGTGAACAGTAGCAGGTGTACTAAACAACTTCAGAATGGTTGGACGTTATTTTTTCGGGCATCCGCAGGATATGAGCCTTTTTCCGCACCGGGGGCATCTCTCCATATAGCAGCCTTCGTGGTGGATACCGCCCGGCATTACGTGGCACACAGAACATGGTTCCTTTGTATCTTCCGGATAGGGCAAACGTTGAAAAGACATGTCGTCCTGGTACTCTATTGGTTGAGGAGAGCAGGTTACTGTCTTTGGATCTTCGCTATCTCTACTGCATCGTTTGCAATCTGTCATAAGGTTATTACAGTGGCACTAAACGGGCCAAGAGATAAAGATGAAATCCCTGAAGGTATCTGACCTTCCTGACGACAGACGGGCGTCTACATCGTTGCCTTGTTGGCAAACACCGACGCGAAAACCAAGGCTTTGCCCGAAGAATACTCGCGCAACACTTGGGGTGGAAACGATCGTAGGAGATTCCCTTCTCGCCGAATCATGGTGGTATAACATTTCTCACAAGCTCCTGATTTTGTCCCGTGTCCCACGCAAACTGTCCCAAAAGCTGTCGTTTTGTGAGGTTTAGCGCACCGTAAGCGATTCGTCCCCGGCGAAGGACCCGCTCTGTTTTTCTGATCCCGCCCTGCTCTACTGGTGCTAATATATCGGTTTGAGCAGGTGCGTGTGAGAGGTGCGAATCACGTGTGTATGAATAGCGGATAACCTTTGTAACTTCTCAGTAACACTTTCTACGATTAACAGATCTTGCTCTTCAACGCAGTAATAAAGCCCCTGTGTAGATAGAAGGTAACACCTGTAACACCAAAATGCATATATACCCCTCCAAGCGATCAACTCTTCGCATCTTCTGCGGGCGAAGAATATACATGATTCAGAGAAAATCAGACTAAAATCTTGTCCTAACTATTCGGTTAAATCGGATGGATTTCTTGGTTGATCTACGACCATTTAGTGCGAAATAGTGCCGAGTGAATTTTTGGACCGTTGACTATCAACGGTTTACAGCTTATAGAGGTGGGTTCTAATCCTACCCTCTCCGTTTATAACTAATTGATCTTATTGATCTATTTATTCAGTAGTCGATTCGCGTCTCCTCCGAATATCGGCCTCGAATTTCACCGAAGAAAATGCTCCGAATTGAGAACGCTTTGCCAATAGCGCTATTCATGACCTGCTTCCTATCTACCACCGCTTCGGTATATTGCGGCTCAAATCCACGTAATGCTTCATAATCAAGACGATGCCAATAGGTCTTCCAATTTGGTTGCCCTCTTAAATTCGACCGGATTATTATCGATAGCCAGTGCCTTAAAATGTGCTTCTCCGCAGGCTATCTTTGCACTCTCACGGTCACGAAGGTCGTCAGCAAACAAGCTGCTTTTGGTTTCCACGACAAAGTAAAGCCTTTCTGTACCATCCTTTTCTATCAGTACCGCCCAATCGGGATTGTAAGATCCAAGCGGCGTGGGCACTCTGAACCAGCCGGGTAACTTGGCGTAGACCTTGACAGCTTCATTGTTCTCCAACTGTTGAGCAAAATTGGCCTCTGTGCCCGAATCGCAGATCACATCCTCGAGCACGGATTTCCGCATGTCGATGAGCATATTTTTGAGGTATCCTGTCAGTTCCTCCTGGTCAAACAGCTCTTGCGCGTAATAATATTCGTCCCCCAGTCGTTGGTATTTGATCCCGTCAACAATGGCCATGCGCTTAGTACGATTGATGAGTTCTCCGGATACTTCGATGAACTGCTGGGGATTGGATTTGAAATCATTCAGCCGCCCACTCTCCACAAGAATGTGTGCGATTGTGCGCCGCGTAAGTTGAGTCCGGTCTTGCAAATCAGTCAGCAGGTCAGGAAGCTGGATGTCTTCTTCATCAAGTACCACCGTTGCCGCGCCTGCGCGTTCGGTGGCCTCGATCCCAGCCTTCCCGATAGCGATGTCGGCTTTACGCCATTGTAATCTGGTTTTCATGATAGGCGGACCTTGCCGCAACAAGTCAATACAGTTTTTTATGAGTTTTTCGTTGTCGAATTGCACGCGATAGATAGTCTTATGCTTTATTCGGTCCCAAAGGGCCTTGAATTCCGCGCTGTGAAGCTCAGCTTGTCTCGTTCGCACGTGCCTGCGCTCATCAGCGTTATTGATTTCCAGTTTACCTGCCAGTTTGTGCAGCACCTCCTTAATCTGCGGTAGCTGAGTGGCAAATGTTTCCGGCACCATCAGTGTGCCCGCTCTAAGCGCCTCTCTTAGCGAATCCTGTACTTTACCCTTGACGTCGACATATCCTTTGGTGCGCAGGTATTCCCACAGAGCCTTTGATTGATCGGCACCCATGGGCGAAATAGTGCCGTCGGCGCTCAGTACTCCTATCGCTGCAAACTGGTGCTGTTCTACAATGCCAAAACGGATGCCAGTATCTTCCTCGATCTCCTTCTGGAGGTTCTCGGCGAACTGCTCGTAGCCTTCGGTAGCGATGACGGTGAGCGTGTTGGTTTCAAATCCCCGAAGTCTCTCGCCATCCTGGTTTACGCATAAACGGAGACCTCTGCCGATCGTCTGACGGCGTTCCATCTCCGTCCGGATATCTCGCAGGCTACAAATCTGAAAAACGTTCGGGTTATCCCAGCCCTCTCGTAATGCCGAGTGCGAGAAGATGAATTTAAGAGGAGTTTCAAAACTCAAAAGCTTCTCCTTGTCTCTCATGATAAGGCTATACGTACCATCATCGGCTTTTGAATCGCCACGGGTGTCTTTAAGTACTTCCACAGTCTTTCCCCCGATATTCTTCCTGTCGATGGAAAAGTACCCATTGTGTACTTCTTCGGCGGCACGCCTCAAGTCCACCTCCTGAAAGAGGGTCTGGTAGTCGGGATGCCTGGCGAGCCGCTCATACTCCTCCTCAAAAATACGTGCATAATCGCCCTTGACGGGATTACCGTCCTGGTCATATTTGCGGTACTTCTCCACGACATCAATGAAGAAAAGGCTCAAGACTTTGATGCCTTGATGCCCGAGCCGTTTTTCCTTGTCCAGATGCTCTCTAATTGTTCGCCGGATCATCTCGCGGTGGATAGCGAGCGCATCTACGTCCCCATATGCTTCGCCCATGCGAAGATAGACCCGGGCTTGAGGCACGCGTAGTTCCATAAACTCATTACCTTTCTCGACACGGATTTCCCCAATATGACAATTCTCATAGACGGCACGACTTGTAGCCTGTTCCAGGTTGTCGCCATCCTGCACGATTTTTTCCTGACGTCGAACAGTAAGGCCTGCCTGCACGTCGATCTCAACTTTTGCCGTAATGACACCGCGCTTGTTGCCGACCGTCAGAAGACGCACATAAGGTTTGTTGAAGGCTTCCTCGATGGAAGCAGAGGCAACCTCGATCTGCTTCACGAGCTCGCGCTCATAAGCGTCAACCGCATCAAGACGAAAGACCATGTGGTGTTTGTCTACGTGCGTCGCAGAATAACGTAAGGTGCACAATGGATTCATAGCCCCGAGTGCCTCTTTGCCGCGCCCTGCAAGTCCCCCATCCACGCTCTGCGGTTCATCGACGATGAGGATGGGCCCTGTAGCTTTAATCAGGTCGATGGGCTTCTCACCACCCGTCTTTTCAGAGTCCTTGTAAAGGTTATTGACGTCTTTCTTGTTGATCGCACCGACTGTCACTATCATGATCTGTATCTGGTTACTGGTAGCGAAGTTGCGTACCTGGCCGAGTTTGGGCGAGTCATAGAGGAAATACTCGAAAGGAATGTTGGTATAGATGGCACGAAAGTGTTCTTCCATGATTTGAAGGGATTTGTAGACCCCTTCCTTGATGGCCACCGAGGGAACGACAACGACAAATTTAGTGAACCCGTACCGCTTGTTAAGCTCGAAGATGGTCCGGAGATAGACATAGGTTTTTCCGGTACCCGTTTCCATCTCCACCGTAAAGTCGCGCGATGCGAGTGATGTTGAAGGCATAAGTCCGTTCCGGAGCTGAATATCGTTCAGATTTTTCAGAATCTCATCTTCGAATAACGCAAGGCGGTTTCCGATACCCAGGTCGTACCGTGCGAAGGCGAAACGCATCTGGGGGTCCGTCGGACCGTGGGTGACAGTAAATTCTGTACGGCAGGTTTCCTGCCCGCGAAATAGATCGCAGACAGCATCTATAGCCTGTTTTTGGAAGTCCAGATTAGGATCAAAGTGGAGTTTCATAGGTAGCTCTCATCTCATGATCCAGCGTCTGCTCCCCACAAGTATCTGCCGTGTGCACCTACGAGTGGGGCGCGGTACCATGTTTGACGAATGTTTCCAGGCACTATTTGAAACGTGCCCGCGAGGAGGAGCACAAGCATATTCAATTTCCTGGTCCGAACGTTAGAACAGTGTACTACAAGCTCCGTACACTTTCTATGCCATGCTGCCCAAGGATTGCGGTAAGATTGGTTTTGGCCACGTCGTTACGGAAAGCACTGTCACGAAAGACAACGGTACTATCGCCGGCCGGGCTCGCCTCGTTGCGCCAGTTCACAATGCTCAAAGCCAGTGGTTCGACATCTTCACGGGCAATGCTCTCATCGAGACAAACAAATAGCGTGCCGTAACTTAATGAGTGGACCGACTTACCCACTATCACCCTCATCTCGATAGGCACGCAAAGATCAATGCCTAATTTGACAAGCAGTTCATAAAGGATGTCAGCCTGGCTACGATCCGTTTTTATGTGTTCGATATTTTCAAAAAGAGTCTTGCCAAGATCCTCTGGATCAGGCTCCCAGGATCGAATATTCGAGGTATCGAGTTTCAGAACCCGAAAACCAAGATCTCCTGCAGATAGTGACTCTTCCTTTTTGATCTTCTCGCTGACACGCCTCAAGCGCTCCTTTGTCAGCTCGACAATTGTGCGCGGTTTACCGAGGCTATCACAGAAGTCTTTAGCGGCCTTCTGTTGCCCATCTTCAGAATCTAACTGTTCGGGAAGTTGCACTAAGAAAGTCCGCAGCATGGTTTGTTTTTCCAGGTTGTGGCGCCACACGGCCTCGGCAGTTGTTCCTGAACCTGCGAAGAAATCGAGAACTATGTCTGAACCTTTTGCGCCGGAAAGGTTTATGAAATGTCTAACCAACCCAGTTGGTTTTGGAGTATCGAAAGGAACATTTCCGTCAAACAATTCTTTAATTTCGGCTGCTGCGTCCCGAGTAGTTCCAACATCTTTACCGAAAAGTATTGTTTCCGGGGTCCTGCCTTCGAGCTTGTTAAGGTATATTTTCCGGATAATGCGCGCCTCGTCTGAAGAGAAGACTATCTCCCCTGACTGAATTTTAGATGCCAACGTCTTTTTGCTCCATCTCCATCCGTTGGATGGTGGAGTAATCTTTTTCCCCGAGGGACTCGTTATTTCATATATGAGATTAGGACGATAGAGCGCATTCCGCACATCCCCGGGTCGCCACGGCCCGTTGGGATCGCCGTCCGGATTAGAGTAATTCTTATTATGCTCGTCTCTACGGTCAAGATTTGTCAACTCGAAATCTTCCCCTTTTTGGTAACACAAAACAAAGTTGTGGTGGACCGAAAAAGTCCCGGAGTACCCCTTGGGCTGAACACTATGTTGCCAAACGAGAATCGCAAGCCGGTTCTCCTCTCCAAAAACATCGTCGCACATACTCCTGAGCCCTGCCAATTCGTGGTCGTCAACGCTTATAAATATCACGCCATCCGTCCGCAACAGATTTCGGGCGAGCTTCAACCTCGGATACATCATGTTTAACCAGTCAGTATGAAACCGGCCGCTGGCCTCAGTGTTGGAGCTGATCTTCTTACCTCCCTCCACCTGGCCCGTCAGCTTAAGGTAGTTCTTGATGCTATCTTGAAAATCGTCAGGATACACAAAGTCCCTGCCCGTGTTATATGGAGGATCTATATATATGAGCTTCACTTTCCCGGCATACGATTTCTGTAACAGCTTTAAGACCTCAAGATTGTCGCCTTCGATCATAAGGTTCTGCGTGGTTTCCCAATCGACACTCTCCTCCGGACAGGGGCGCAGGGTCCCCGTGCTTGGCGTCAGGGCGAGTTGGCGTGCGCGTCGTTTGCCGTGCCAGTTGAGGCCATATTTTTCCTCCGGTTCCTCCACGGAACCGCCAAGAAGCTGTTTGAGCACCTCAAATTCGATTCTTCCCTCGGAAAAGGCTTCGGGAAAAAGTTCCTTTAGTTTCCCGATATTCTCGGTAATGATGCTGGCTGATTTGGTTTCGGGATCCTGAGTAGTTAACTTCTGCATCTTGCTCTCCGTAAATGTTTTGCTTCCGCCTCTTTTAGCGGAGCTTCAAGGCGTCTGATCTCAAGGTTACGCCCAGCCAGGCGGTTCGTCTGAGATTGAGACTCGGCCTCTCTCCGAAGGGAAACCATCCAGCGCGTTGAACCATCGTATCCTTAAAGCGTCTCACGCCGGATAAGGGCCGCTATACGGTTGAACTAGCTGATATATCCTCGACTGGCAAGATATATCGGCAAACAACCGAACTCTTTTTTAGCATATCGTACTCTCTAGCGAGGAAATAAACAAATAAAAAAGATGTCAACGGGACTCTACACTTTTAGATACGCACATATCATGAGAGCGCCTTACGCCTCACACCCGCCGGTCACTCCATGGAGCGGCAACACGACATCGTAGATTGGAGGGCGGGCATCTCTTAGAAGCAAAACAAAGAAAGAAACACGCATGAACAAGAGGCCAACTCATGATGGAATTGGCAGGGATTCCGTATATAGCCGGTCAGGCCTTGATTTCGATTTCACCGGTTCATCCGAGGATTCGAGTCCCATCCTCTCCGTTTCTTATCATGCCCAGCTTTTGTCTGCCGTCTCGGCGGGCCGAGCACTTCGTTCTTCTCGAAATATCGGTACTCACCAGGCTTCATGTCGCCTATGAGCAGATTTCCTATACGAATTCTCTTCAATTTCAGGACCTGGTGGCCTAACGCCTCCCCAATTTTACGTATCATGCGGTTCTTGCCTTCGTGAACCACCACACTGTACCAGGCGTTCTGTGTGGCCGAGCGCACAAACGTTATCCTGTGTGCCTTCAGTGTCCCGCCGTCCACCATCACCCCGTTTTCAATGCGTTTCATTTCGTCTTTCGTCAAAATCCCCTTGAATTTCACGAAATACTCCTTCTCAACCTCGTAGCGAGGATGCATGATCAGGTTGGCAAAATCACCATCATTGGTGAAGATCATCAGCCCCTCCGAATGGTAATCCAGCCTTCCCACAGGATAGAGCTTTACATCGAGTTTGATGAGGTCCCGGGCAATACCTCGACCTCTCGGGTCTGTAAGATCTGACATGTATCCGTCCGGCTTATAAAGGGCGATATATATTTTAACCGGCTCGGAGATGATCTCTCTGTTGTCGATCGAAATACGGTCGGTAGCCACAACCTCGCGGAACGGTTCGGTAACCACGGAGCCGTTTATTCTCACCCTTCCCGCCCGAATTATGTCTTCTGATTTACGTCTCGAGAACGCACTGACGTGTGCGACGAATTTAACTAGCCTTTCCATGTTGAGCGACTTCTCTCAACAGTTATTCCTTAAACGTCTCGGTTTGATCCACCAAATTTTTCTGCAACACCGGTTTTATAACCGGCTTATTCTGGACCGCCTTTTTGTATACCTTGAAATCTATATTCTCGCGTCCAGGCACGGGATTCGCTTCAATCTCGATCACAATGTCATCCGTTTTATCGAGAGACAGTTTAACATGCTTCTTGACTTCATTATCCACTGCGAGAAGAAGGGATTCGTTAAAAAAATAGCCTTTCTTGAAGGATGCGGTTATTTCGTGGTCGCCGGTCGTCAACAGGAGTTTGTAGCTTTTACCCTTATCGAACTTTATCTCGTTGGCATCGTTGTCTATTTTGAGCTTGAAGTCAACCGGGCTTACGATGTTAAAATCTATCCTCTTCATGCTATATTCCAGGAACGGATTGTTCCTTGTTTCCTGCTCGATGATATCGTTTCGCTCGTCCCTTGCCGTGGCTTTATAATAAACCGGCTCATAGTGAACGGTGCACGTAATGTTCTGTTCTTTTCTCTTTTCGACGTACGGTGCAGTCACCTTAGCAGCAAGCTCCGCGTACGGCGCGGCGATGAGACTTGCATCGAGGACTATATCTTCGTACTTCCTATCAATCTTGTAGAGCGACAACTCTATTTTGTCACCTGCTGTTCTATATGTACCCGTGACAACCACATCAACGTCGTCTTTCTTCATATATTCTTCGATTACGTCCTTCGACTTGGCGTACTCATTCGGAAGATACGCAAAGAAAGCCGGCGATATTTCCCCACGGGTCACAATCTTGATTCTTTTCTTCTGGGAAAACATGCTCCGTATCTCTCTCTGTACTCTCTCGGAGAACTCAGTGATATTGTTATGTTCGTCGTAAATGCTATGTACATATACTTTAATTTCTTTCTCAGGCTCGTATGGATCGACCGTTTTGGTCATCAATCCAAACACTGCGGGAAACAGATTCGCGTCGGTGTATCTTAACCATGGAATCGTCACCATGTCACTGCCAATCTCATTGCGCATTTTTATAATTTCGCAGATGTCGGCAGTCTCGTAAGTCTTGATGACAGCACATTTTCCCACAGCATCCATATGCTGTACATCAGCTTTGCCGTAAATCGTAAATATATCGCCCTTTATAATGCCGTCTCTCTGCCCGAGATTAACAAGCGCCTTGTCTCCGAGGAGCATCTTTACCTTACCCTCAAGGCTCGCGACAATCTGCCCCTGCAGTTCCTCTCCGGTCGCGAAACCCTTTACCGAAACAAGTATCAAGAAGCAAATGCCAATAATGGTTATTGTTTTCATCTAACCCTCAGCTTTATAAAGGTCTTTGACAATCCTCGGCGTTATGAATATAAGAAGCTCAGTCTTGTTATCACTGTCAGCCTTATGCTTGAACAGCCAGCCTAAGAGCGGAATATTCCTAAGCCCCGGCAACCCATTTTCGCTGGCGTTCTCCTGTCTCTCGTATATGCCACCGATCACAGCAGTCTCGCCGTCCTTCACATACAGAATCGTTGTCGCCTGTTTCTTATCGATCGTAGGGACTCCCTGGGATTGGTTGATGAAATCCGCCTGGTCCTTTTTTGCAAGAATATCGAGCTTTATATACCCGTCCTTGGTCACGGAAGGTGTTACCTCCAGACCCAGCACGGCTTCAGCAAACTGTGTCTGTGTGCCTGAAGTCGATACTGTTTGATACGGGATTGACTTGCCCTGCTGTATTATCGCTTTCATGTTATTGGACGTGATGACCTTGGGGTTGGACAATATTTTACCCTTCCCCTCAGCCTCAAGAGCCGATAACTGCAAATCAAGGGCAAAGGCGTCATCGGGACCACCCAAATACATACCGAGTATTCCTCCTGATCCTGCGCCCACCGAGGCCGGTAAGTTGACATTATAGGGGACGATCTGACCACCCGGCCTGAATCCAAGTGAGCCCACAGGAGACGTGAGCGTTCCAGTCCCACCTTCTGTCACGCTCGTCCAGGTCTTGCCGCCCCCTATCTCCACTGGCGTGTTGGTCAAACCGGAACTCGCACGAAAACGCGTGCCCCACTGCACTCCCAGTTCCTTAGAGAATGTGGACGTTGCCTGGACGATCTTACAGTCGATTTGTATTTGTGTCGGTTTTACGTCATGATCTTTCACAATCTGTATGATCGTCGCGACATTGTCTCTCGTGTCCTTCACGATGATTGCACGATCCCAGGGAACTTGGGTGATGGTCCCATACTCCGACAAGAAGCCCCTTGCGGCAGTGCTACCGGCGCCTGTGATGGTGACTCCGGCAGGGGGAATCCCTCTAATTACCCTTTCAACATCGATGGGATTCGCATAATTCAGGTAAATGGTCTGTGTTACGAATTCCTCGCCGGCCTTCTGCTTTTCGAGCTTCTCTTTTCTGAAGGCGTCTCTCTCAGTTTCCTTTCTCTTGGTTTCGTCCTCAAATTCCTTCTGTGTGACAATCCGGATTATGTTGTCAGAGGCTATGGCCTTTATGCCGCTCGTCCCCGCAATCATCTCCAACGCTTCGTCCCAGTACACATTCTCAAGCTTCATGGTAACTTTGCCCTTAACCGCGTCAGAAATAACAATATTCTTGCCAGATACCTCCGAGAGTATCCTTATGACATTCCTTATATCGGCATCTATGAAATCAAAGGATACTTTTACGATGGGTTTCTTCACGGATTGGCCGAAACACATCAGGGGTACGGTTAAGAGTACCAGGAGAAAAAGCGTTAGCATTATTTTCTTACTCATATTTCACCCTTTTTCATTTTGTCGCGGGGATGTCAACAACAACCTTCTTTATCTCCCCTTTTAGCTTATATGCTAAAATGACATTACTGCTTGAGATATCCGCCACCCACATATTCTGATTGAGATAGTCCCCTTTTCTAAAGAATATGCCTTTGCCCTGTGTATCCTCCATCATAGCTATCATGCCTTTGTCACTCTTCAGTATGCCAACGAGTTTAAGCTCCTCCAGTTCATACCCGAGCGCCTCAGAAGTTGCGGTCTTGTTCTTTGCCACTTTCACTTCCCTGCTACTCTTGGCCTTGAGCAGTAACACCGGCTCGAAGGGGTCCCTTCTTCCTTCCGATGTATAGACGAAATCGCCAAGATCGATCTTCTTTTCATCTTTCTTCTGTTGTATTTGCGCTTGGCTCGATCCAGCTTGCGGTGGCCTGGGTTCAGCACCGAAGACTGCGGTCCCGGCGAAGATAATGAGAAAGACTAACATGGAGTAGCTATTTTTTCCCACTCTGCCCGCCTTTATCCGTTTTGCTATCAATTTTCTTCCCCGGCCTTTGCTGATCCCTCGCGTATACATAAGCACTGGCCGTGCACGTGCCCTCAAGGAAAATATTCCTGGCCGTACCCTTGGCTTCTAACGAGAAATCTGTCACATTGACGATGCGGTCCATTCTTCTTATACCGTCAAAAAAATAGGCCACCGTGTGAAAGGGCCCGCTGAACTTGATCTCAAAAGGTAGCTCGGAATAAAATTCCTTAGTCTTCATTTCCTTGGGCTCAAAGTATTTAATTTTGAGTCTCGTCTCTTCGCTCACACTCGTCACGCTTCTCAACAAATTGGGTATGTCTTTTGACTCAGGTAGCTGCTTCAAAACATCCTGCAAGAGTTCCTGCATCTCCGCAAATTCCTTCCGGTGTTTTTCCATATCGTTTTTGAGTTGTCTTAAGTCGGCCAACTTCTTCTGAAGATCGCCATATTCTTTGGTCAGCTTGTTCCTCGTCTCGAGCTGGGGCAACATGATAAAGTAGACAAGCCCCGCCGCTATCACGCATACAAGGATTATCGTAGCTATAGCCTTATATATCGAGGGTATTTTCTCGATCTTTCTTACAAGTCCTTTGCTTTCGAAACCTACCTTCATATGGACATGTTCCCTGTAATTATAAACTTTTTGATAGTCAGGCCTTCTTCGTTCACATCCTGCACATTCTTCAATTCCACGTTACTCATGTAGGGCAGCTTGGAGAGAGATTCCATGAACTCGGATATGGATTCGTTCACAAACGAGCGTCCCTCCATCTCAAATTTGCCTTCCGTCTTCTTAAAAGTCTTGATCCACACCCCTTCTTTAATGAGAGACGACAGATCGTACAGCGACCTGGCTGTAAGCGCTCTGCCTGTTTTCAACTGCTCGAGCGTCTGTATCCTCTTTTGGATCTCTCTCTTGGCTTCCTGCATCTTCAGGTATTCACTGGAAAGCGGCTCAAGGCTCTGTATCTCCTTTTTTGCCGACGCGATATTCGACCTCGTATTTTCAATGTCACTATAAATACTCCGATCGATGAGGAAGAAGATTACGCATGCCAAGATAAGCAGCAACAGGAAATCCCGGAAATCCTTCCTTAGTGTGGAGGCCCTTTTTCTCTTGAACGGCAGGAGATTTATCTTTATCATAGCGTCAAATCCAGGACCCGCGTGGAGAGATATAATGGCACGGTCAGAAATTCTTTAAGGTTGTCATACATCTCATCGTTGGCATCTTTGCCCTGTACCAGTAAAAACGGGTTTATAACTTCCACCTGTATGCCCGTATCCTCTACTATCTTTTCTTTAAGTCCCGGGAGCAAAGAGGAACCGCCGGTGATGTATATTTTGCCGATGTTCTCCTTGGGCTTTGTCGCGAGATAGAATCGTACCGTCTTATTGATCTCTGAGGCAATATTAAAAATAAAGTCTTCAAAAAGATATACGATATTGGCGTCTGCTGACAATTTCTTTTCCTCAGCGCTTTTATAACTCAGCTTGGCTGACTTTTGTATGAGATTCGTCAGGTACTTGCCTCCCATTAATATTTCCCTGGTGAACTCTATACTCTCCCCGTTAAGAATCGCTATATTCGTCACGGACGCGCCTATATCAACTATTACCGCAGAGTGTTCCGTAGGATTGTAGACCTGTTCCACCAGGTTTGATATGTTGAAGATGTCTACATCCAGTATTTGTAAAGTCAGGTCTGCCATACTAAAAGCGGCAACGTAGGCATCGACAATCTCCTTCTTGGCCGCTACGATCTTAACATCCATCATGCCCTGTTTCTCGGGGTCTACGCCCATAACGTAGTAGCTATAGTAGATGTCCTTCAAGGGAAATGGAATGGCATTTTCCACTTCTATGCTGATCGTATTTTCAAGCTCTTCCTCTTGAAGAAAGGGAATCGTAATCTTTTTTGAAATCACAGAGTAGCTGGACAATGCACAGGCCACATTTCTGCACTTAATTTTGTTCTCTTCAAACAATGTCTTCAATTCGCCGGCAACAAGATCAATGTCTACGATGTGTCCGTCACTCAACAAATCCTGCTCGTACGTTTTCGAGATAACATGCTCGACTATGAAAAAACCTTTAACATTTTTCAGAGCGCAGAGCTTTATAGAAGTGGTCCCTATATCGACACCCACAAGCTCACTCACCTGCCTCGCTGTGAGACTCCCTATGACCGGCAGCGACTGAAATACTGAGCCGAGGCTCCTCTTAGGTTTGTATACCCTTTTACTCGCGCTCCTGGTCTTTGCCTCATTCTGGGCAGGCTCGAGTGGCGCTTCCTTACTTACGATCGTTTCCGGGCTACCCTGTTCAACAGAATCAAACGGGTGGTCCTGCCCTGTTTCCTTCTTTTGTTTGAAAAATGATGTCAACGGGATTTTCATATGCCCTTTAGCCTGATCTTTTCGGTCCTCAAATGCGCGAAGCTTCAGTCACGCTGAAAGCCATCTTTTGCAACATTTCTCACATCGTGTACACAAATTAGTAATAATCTATTTAATATGTTACGCATATTACCATAGACCATTTCTACCATTGTTGATTCTATCATATTGAAAACTTTAACAGAGCGGTATTTTGTTGTCAAGACTTTTTTGGGGTAGACAAAAGAAACATCTTGACATTCGTCAAGTATAATATTGAACGCTTTGATATTATTATTAACTCCCATCCCACCACACCAAAGTTACTGCTTTACTTCTTTACCGCTCGGATTAGTCCACCCGGCTTGCAGCCTTGTCGAGATCAATCTTCAAGGGGAAGACCACCTCGGATCCCTTGCTGCTCGTTATTCTTACCTTAACGGTATGCGAACCCTGGTCACCTTCCTTGATCTGCCAGTTCAGAATACCCGATGCGCTGTCAATCGTCATACCCCCGGGAGCATCAACCAGTGCATAGGAAAGAGCGTCTCCGTTCGGATCGGTGCCTTTCACCTGGTACGATAGAACCTTGCCGTCATATTTGAGTTGCTTGCCTTCAGCACTTATGGAGGTGGTGTTTTTCACTTCCATTGTGAATACACCCGGTTGTCCCGCCACATCACCATCAAAAGGGGTCACCTTAACAGCGATCCTATCTCCCCTTTTGAATCCGCTTGCGGCATCGTTGTTACCCCCAAAAGGCTCTCCATTCTTTGTCCATTGGTATGCATAGACAATCCTGTCCCCAAGATTCACGTCTTTTTCAACGATCACCCGGATGATGTCCTGGTTGTCCCTCGATTCGAACTGGAGTTTGGCCTTTGTTACGGCGAGAACTTTGCTCGCCCCCCGGGTGAGCTCACCAAATGGTGGTGCACCTATACCCGCCACGACTCTATCACTCGCAGGACTTTTCCGCGCAACCGATTGGGGTTTGTGGAAATAAGCACATACGCCCGCAACGATGAGGCAGAGGCAAACGGCGAAAACATACGCGAGTGATTTTCTGTATTTCGGTTTCTTCTTATGTGCCGGCCCTCTATTCCTGTAAACGCGACGCTCAGTACGCATAGAGGATTTCAAGGTCGACTCTTTCAACCGGGTTATTTACTCTCTGACCATGTGCTAGTATCGTATACAAGTAGGGATAGTGCTGCACCGTAATTACTCCACTTCCCGCCTCGGTAACCCCCTGACCGATTAGCGATGTGCCGCTTGTATTCGAATTTCCAGGTGTTGTACCCGCAATCTTCAGGTCCACTGTGTACGACGGTCCACCCGTCCCCTTAAGGGTAAAAACGAGATCGGTACTTTGGGTGGGATCCGTGGTCTGAGCGCTCGCAGGACATCCCGTCCAGTTCTGTGCATTGTTCGTATTACTCGGGTCGTAAAGCAGCTTACGGTTGAAACAGTCATCGGTAACACCTGTACCGGCTACCACGCTGGCTGAAGTGATAGTGCTATAACTCCCCAAGAGGTTGTGGAATGTGTATTTGTTAGCAAGCACTTGCGGCATAACGTCTTGCACAAGTACGCCGGCGGCCCCAAGGGATGCCTCACGTGCGCTTTCGTACTGCCTTTGAAGGCCTGAAATCTCGAGCCCCGTGTTTGAGAAGAACATGATAGCCGCAATGAGCCCGGCCGAGATGGTTACCAGAACTAATATGGTGAGCAGCGCTACACCCGCCCGACAATCTTTTACGCGTATCGTCCTCATTTTAGAACAGGCTCCTCGGCTTTACGGTCATGGTATAAACCTTCCATCTGTAGTTTCTCCAGCCCGCCCCTGTTGTTGAAAGATCGTATTGCCGCCCAAAAAACTGGGCTCCCACCGTCTCTCCCACATTCACAACCTGGTTTGCCAGGTCTCGTTGATACGAGGTATCAACCCCTCCTTCATGCGCCAAAATGTAAACTCTCACCTCTTTTACCTGCCTTTTGATATTATAGGCGGTCATGCCATTGGGGCTATTAGAGTAGGTATCCGGTAGACCATCTCCATCCGCATCGAGCCTGAAAAGGACCTGCAGGTCAGCCACACAATTCAAAAGAGGCATGAGGGTCAACTTACCGTCGGCCTGATTCACCACACCCTTGTACAATATTCCTGTCTTGGGTGAACAATTTGTCGGAGCATTGCCACCGGGCTGCAGGATATAATAATCCGCACGGTTAAAGGGCATGCGCAGGGTAGCAGCAGTTTCATCGACACCGTACGCGACATAGCGGTCATTTGCTGTAACAGGCTGGTACGCGGTTGGCAGATCCGTACTCGTGCTGTAGGCTGGGTAGAAGGTCGAATCGGTGTTGAGGAGCAAGGTGGAATTCCCGCCAATTGTCTGACTCGGTTTGAGAACAATCATACGGTTACCCGTATCCATATCTAGGTTAGAATCATTCCAGACGTGCGGACGGGCGCTATGAATGTATGTCCACTTGCCCGAAGCCGAGTTCTCGCCAACGGCTGTTGACTTGATCACAAGATAGTCTGAGCCGTTGTATCCAATACCGTCCCCGTTAAGGATGGCCCTCGGTACTCCATTGGGTGCATCATTGAATCCCGCTGGCACCACATCCACGGCCTCGCTATAGTTAATGGCCAAAGGGTTCCCAAAGATATCCTGGGTCGGAAATTCATCGGCAATCCCGAAGCCCGCGGCCTCGATGTCGGTTCTCAAAATTTCAAGCGTTAGAGCGCCTTCAAACTGGGTCGAGCTAATTGCTGCCTGTGTTGCGGAGCCTCTAATGAGCGACTGGAAAGTCTGCATATTCATGGCTACGATAATACTCAATATGGCTATGACAATCAGCATCTCTATAAGGCTGAAACCTTTCTCTCGTTTTTCCCGTAACTTCTGCATCCTACGCACCCTGACTCATAATCGTCGTGGCGTTGTGCTGATGGTTGGCATTCATGAAAGTCCAGGCTACCTGCACGCGGACTGCTCTATTGTTAACAGACAAGACGTCCACCCACCATGTCACCGCGAAGGTAACATTCTTGTTCCTGAATGTCCTCACCACATTTGCATTGCCTCCGGCTAAGGAAGTAAAATCACTGTTTCGCATCACTTCCATTTGCTGTTCCGCAATTCTCATGGCCTCAGTGCTAATCACATTCTCCATATTGAACTGGAGATATCGCCCCAGGCAATCGAGCATGGCCATCATGCTGATCGTAAGTATAGTCAGGGCCACCATAAGCTCGACGAGCGTGAAACCCCTTTTGTTATTGCGCACAATGGTTCGCATCACACACTCCTGCGGCCTGGCCGGTCCACTGACCTATCGCTATCCTCGTTCTTGTCACTGTGATACAGTTATGAACAACCTGCACATTCTGCGCGGCTATACAGATTGTCCCCGTGGATCCGGCAGACACAAGCCCCCTACCATCTATTTGAACGGGGACCGCGCCGCCGCTCCATATGATATTCTCATTTCCCGGGTTGTTGTTGAGGACCGAGTACGGCTCGACATCAGGTCCTTGTCTCATGAGCACCTGCGTGTCACCGGCGGGGGGTATATCGAGGGTCTTGTTAAGATTCGTATCCTGGTAAATTGCATACTGGTTGAGGCCGAAGTTCACAAAGTGCGTCATATTCGTATGCATCGCCCGGGTCCTTGCATTCATGAGATCGGAATATGTCCTCCTGATCTGGTTCTCTACACGGTACTTTCGCGACAAATCACGAAAACTCACCAACCCTATGGCGCACAGAATCGCCAGGATGGTTATCACAATAATTAGCTCTACAAGAGTAAACCCTTTTCTTCTCATCGTTCCCTGATATGCAAAATCCGTTTGATGGGCTTTGGAAGAATCTGTATCTGAGGTTGACCGCCCGCCTGACCTCCGCCCAGATCTGTTCTCAGGATATTACTGCCAACATCTGTTTGGATAATATTGCCCGTCGATAACTGGAGCATGACTTTGCTCGTACCTCCTGACGGGGCCGCACCGGAATTGTAGGTTGTAGTATAAAGATACGTCTCTCCCCCGAGAGAGCATACGTCAAGAGATGGGGCAAACGTAACGTAATAGACCACACCGTTGAAAGCCGCAAGCGGATCTACGAGGAGTCTCTCAGCCTTATAGTTCACTATCGTTCCATCAGACTGAGTCACGGATTGCGATGAGTTAAGATTAATATACCAGCCATAGCTGCTCGTACTGGGCGGGGTGGCAAGATCGCCCTTGCTGATGGCGACGCAGGTACTCTTAAATGCGGGAAGTGCCGATGCTGAATCATAACAGGGGTCTTTGATGCCATAAATTGATTGTACGGTATCGGGATCATCAATTGTGAGTCCGTCGTTATACTTAAAGAAGAGGCGTCCCGTTCCAAAGTAGATCCACAGTTCCTTCTTGGTCAGGTCCTGCAGTTTTGTGATGGAACGCGTGACAGGACCGATTCCGCTTATCAAGGTATTCACGGTCCAGTTCGCGGGATTGTCATCGTTCTTTATCATGAGCCTCAGAACACCCCCCTGAGTCCACGTTCCTGCCACGGTGTCCTTCTGGGTATAACCCACATAGACCACATCGTCGCTGTATCGGCCTGAACCAGTGGTGAGGCCTCTTTCGATGTCGATCGACGCATTACCGAGTGACCCTCCAAAAGCATTGCCTATGCCCGTGTCTATGGTCCTCAAAAGGGCGCCTGTGGCCAGATCAAGGATGAAGAGCTTGAGGTTCTGGTCCGATCTTCCCAGGAACTGGTTCTGCGTGGTTTCAATCGGTCCTGTGGGCCCCGAAGCTATTATGACAAACCATTTTCCGTTCTTCGTAGCATCACCGACCCTCACAATGACCGGCGTAGAAGTCGTGTAGCCGAGCGTGTTGTCGGAGAATTCCCATAGCAGGGTGGGGCTCGACGGGTTCGTGACGTCGAATGCAAAAAATGAGGAGAGTCCGACATTGGTGACGGGCGTCTCCACGCAATTGCTCGTACCGGCTGGACATGCGGTGGGCGTGGCCTTGTTCCTGCATGCGCCGCCGATTCCCATGGAACCCACAAGTACGGTCCGCCAGTTCGTGGCCCCTGTTTTAATAGCACTGTATCCGCCTGAAATGCTGGCGTCTGCGACAATGACCGGGTTATCTACGGAAAAAGTGTGGCAGTAGCTTGTGCTTGTCAGATAAGTAAGATAAGGAAGCGCATTCTTGGGGATAAAGGCCCAGCTCTCTTGGCCAAGACCCAGACTCACGGGGTCCAATTTCGCTTTCTGGTACGTGCCCTGACCGCTCCAGTGCTCAGAAAGCTTCCCAAGTTCAAAGGCGTGCAGCATACCATCGTTTGACCCCAGGTAGACCATGCCCCGCCCCGTATAGGTGCTGCTTGTAATATATGCCTGATACGTCAGGTCGGAATAGCCGTCCGGTGATCCGAGGTTATACGTTTGTGTAGGCACACTTGACTGTAACCGGGGCGTTGAGGTAACGACATCCCCCAGTTTCCAGACACCCGTTGTTGTGGTACCAGAATTATCCGTTACCGACACGGTCCTGTTACGGTATCCGCTCACATCGGTGCCGCTCACATACTGGATGATATTTGATGCCTCCGTTGTACTGGCTGCCTGCAAATAACTCTGCATGGTGGTGGGTGAAGCGGTCTGGAAGTTTATCAGGGTGGAACCATCGAGGCTCGTGTAAATCCGTCTCGAAGACGGGGACGTTTTCTGGAGAATCTGGCCCGCCTCCCAGAGGTTCTTGAGGTCGGCAAGATCGACCACGGTATCGGGCGTGCTATTGTCCGCCACACCGTCGCCGTTTGAGTCGGTGAAAAGCTTTACCCGCGTCTTGTTCTCGGTCGTGTCGAAGTAATATTGGAGAATGCGGTCCTGATTGAGGTCCAGTATTTTGTTCTGGTTCGAGTCTTCTCTAATGGAACTGGTCGTCAGATAAGGATCGATATAATACCAAAGGTTCTGCACCTCCCCGGTCCAGGCTACTTCAACATTTCCGAAGACCCTCTTGGGGTAATAGACCGCCTGCAGAAGGTTGGCGCCGCTTCCCTGCGCTGATGAGAGCACCGATGCCGCTGTCCCCGATGATGCGCGCCGGAGCATCTCGTTCAACGCATCGGTAAGACGCGCAGCCAGGTCTGCCGGATCGTCAGCCTCGAAGTAATTGTAAGGCAGACCGTCTGGTCCCGAATCGTGTTTGTCCCATCCCGCGCAGTTTATGTTCCAGTTCGTACATGGCGGGTTGGGACACGGCGGAGTGCATTGGCTCAGATAAGAGTAAGCGGTCCCGCTCGGCGTATACCTGCTGTTGCAGAAGGTATTGCTGTTAACATCCTTAATGTTGGTCTTCTGGGTTACATCCTCTGCGGGCGTGAGCACGGTAGAACAGTTGCTCGAACTCGCGTTGAAGCTCACGAATGGGTAGGGCCAGTCGCCGGTATTCTGGAAGTCATGCCCGCCGAAGAGCGCCGTCATGATCATGGCGTTCTTGCCCTGGATCTTGGTACCGGGATCAAGATCACCGAAGGCGTAAACCGTATAGACGGTCACATTCTGGACGCCTGCCAGGTCGCTCCTCAAGTCATTCACATGCATGGCCCTCGCCGGTATCACCGGATCCACGCTACCGTTCCATGCCCCATCCGAGACAAGCAGGACATAGCTCTTCCTGCAGGGCACCGCCCTCTTGCTGGAACCCGTGCCGTCATACCAGGGATCGCGGTCGTTCGAGGTGTTGCCTTTGTCCATAAATCCGTTATTGCCGCTCGGACCGCTGTGACCATCGGATTGGCTGAAAAAATCATAGGCCTCCCAGAGGGCCTCACCTGTAGGTGTCCCATTATAGGCCATCTGAGAATTAAAGGCCGTCTTCAGGGCGGTCAGGTCGGTAGTGGTGTTGAGCTGTTTTCCTTGCTTAATGAGACCAGCATTCCCCGAACTGCTATTGAATATCATAGCCTCAAAGGTTACAAGGTCATTGGGGGAGGGGCCGCCGAATTGATCGAGGATCCCCGTGGGCGTGGCCGGGATGGCGATGTTTATATTGGCCGCACTCTGTGTCCCATAGGCGCAGGTAAAGCCGGATTCACTGCTGATAGCAATCTGCCTGGTGGTTGGATCGCTATTGTCGGTATCGGCCAGAGTGAATTTGCAGTGCAGGGTATGCTCGGTATAGGTATACTCGGCGCCCTCATTATCGAAGGTCAACTGGCTGCTTATGGTTTTGGTCCTGCCGCCGGTCAGCATCTTCCGCATAACGTCAACCCTTGTAGCCGTGACGAAGTTGAGCAGGTTACCGGGCCAGCACCCACCCGACGTACTCGGGGTGCACGTGGTGTTGACCTGCCAATAGCCCGAAGCATTATAGGTGTAATTCTTCGTGCTGTCGAAATAAGCGTAGTACGTGTGTGCGCTGTTATACGAGGGCACGCCGGCCGTCGCACTCGTCGATGTCCCGCACTGGGCAGCGTTGGTCATGTATCCGCCCCAGGTGCAGGGCACATAGGCAGGAAACTGCATGCTGCCTGAGAAATCCGCTATGACCATGATATTGGGCTTCACGGCTGTACTGGAAAAGATGGGGTTGAGGCAGTAGTTGCTATTAGCCACTGCCGCCGCATGGGCCGCGCCTGCGTACATGGTTATCATTGCTACCAGGACAAAGACCACCAATTTTCTCATATATAGACCCCTATCATATTTATCTTTTAACATCTTCCTCATCTTTTTAAAAGGATCTCCGTGACCATGTATTCAAGACGACTCCCCCAGAACAGATAGATAACCGCGCTCAGGGAAAGAAAAGGCCCGAATGGAACAGCATATTTCGTGCCCTGGCCCTTGATAAGCATAAGGGGAATACCGACAATGGTTCCGATAACCGAACCGCCAACAAGCGAACAGATCACACCTTTAAAACCACTGAACGCGCCGATCATGGCAAGGAGCTTAATGTCGCCGCCTCCCATACCCTCGCGTTTGGTGATCAACTGATATCCATATGCGATAACGAAGAGAAGTCCGCCACCGAGCAGTATGCCGTAGAGTCCGTCGAGAAAACGGAAGCCGGGTCTCATGAAAGAAAAAATCATGCCGGCGACCAATCCGCCCAGACTCAGGATATCCGGGATAATTTGGAATTCATAATCGATGAAGGTAACCACGATTAAGAGGGCCACAAAGAATATTTCTACGAAAAATTCAAAGGTAAGCCCTGACCTTCTAAAACACATGAAGAAAAGCACGGCCGTAATCAGCTCAACCACGACGTATCGTATGGAAATAGGCGCTCCGCAATCTCTGCACCTGCCGCGAAGAAGCATGTAACTGATAAGAGGGATATTGTCGTAGAATCTGATAGGCCTGTCGCAGGCAGGGCAGGCAGAGCCCGGCCTCACGAGAGACTTGCTGCGCGGCAGCCGGTAAATACAGACATTAAGGAAACTCCCGATGACCGCGCCGAATACAAATACAAATGTCTTTACAAAGAATCCCACAGTTCACCGTCGTCGCTTTCTTTTCTTTCCATCTCGCCCATCCATGACCACCTCAACATCCTATCCCAATCTCCATCGCATGACAACCCACAATTTCTGTGCTCGCACTCCACAAAAGAGGGGGCGTATCGCCCCCTTTTTTGTTCCTGTCGCGTGCAAACCGTTAGTTCTTGGGCATAAACTTTGCCGGAAGGGTGCTTGTTGCGTCCCATGACCACGCTGCCAGATTAGCATCAGTGGATACGAGTACCAGTGTTGTACCGTCAATTGTTGCGTCTCCGATTCCGGTCAGGGTCGTGGTGATCGTCATAAACGGACTTGCCGCCGCTCCTGTAGCTGTCATCGCGTTAATATATCTTGCAGGGATAGCCACACCCGCGCCCGCGGTTACGGCTGCTGCGTTCGCATAGGCTATTGACGAGGGACCACCTGCGGCCTCAGAGGACACGGCAACGATGCCGGTTTTCACCGCACCGATCGTATTCGTCACTTCCGTGAGTCTGGCCCTCTTTGTATAGTCCATGTAGGCCGGCAGCGCTATGGCGGCTAAGATACCGATAATAGCGATAACGATGAGCAACTCAATCAACGTAAAACCTTTACTATTCCTTTGAACCTTTAACATAAAACACCTCCGTTTAGAAATATGTATGTATGATTACCATTATCGGTATTTTAGTTATATGACATTAGGATGTAAATGACATTTATCACACTTTTGCTAAGAAGTAATAGAATCTTTACCCGCATCTTCCCAAATTCAGGGGTCCTTTTCGTACCTGCGAAACAGCATACGGATGTGAAACGACGATCTCAGGCATGCAACATGGAGGCGCTGATTATCCCCCTGATTGCTCCATACAACGATCTGCGCGCAAAACCGCCCAAATAGTATTTTCATTTTTGTATCTTTTGGTATATAAATGTGAAAGACCTGATGAACGACAGATCTGCTCAACCTTCTATAAGGCTTACCGGAATTTTCAGGGGAAGATAACATCAGAACGGACAAACCATACCTTCAAATATCGCTTGCTCTCGGCATCATTATTGTCATAACCGCGTGCGCCTTTTTGCCCTGTTTAAAAAATGGATTTGTCTGGGACGATGAAGGCTACATCTTGAAGAACTATCACATCAAACAGATGTCATTGAGCCACCTGAAGTCAATCATGACCACCCCGATGATGGGAAACTATCATCCCCTCACCATCATTTCGTACTCATGGGAATATCTCTTCTTTCATCTGCATCCCTTACCCTATCACGTGGTCAACATCGTGATTCATCTTCTCAACTGTGTGCTTGTTTTTTATCTGATACTACGGCTGGGACGCAGCCTGCCGGTTGCCTTTCTCGTCGGGCTTTTCTTCGGCATACACCCTCTGCATGTTGAATCCGTGGCTTGGATTTCGGAGAGAAAAGACGTTCTGTACACATTCTTTTACCTGCTTTCTCTCATTACCTACCTGTCCTACCTGGACAAACAACATGCATATAAGCACTATGCGTTCGCTCTGTTCTTTTTTGTGTTGTCGCTATTTTCAAAGCCCATGGCCGTGACTCTTCCACTCGTGCTTTTTCTCATGGACTATTTTCGTAAAAGGCCATTCGCTTATCGCTCGATCATTGAGAAGGTACCCTTCCTGCTCTTGTCTTTGGGTTCGGGTATAGCCACCATCATCACTCAGAACCTGTCGGAACACTCGAACCCGGCGTTTTCTTTCCCTACAAGCATCCTTGTTGCATGTCATGGTCTGGTTTTCTACTTATGGAAAATGATTTGGCCGGTCAAACTCGCGGCTCTCTATCAGTATCCTTCGGGCGACAATCTTCTTTCGCATATCGAATACCTGATCTCTCCGGCGCTCGTTCTTTTTATTGCGGCCGCAGTGTTCTATTCAAGAAAATTTTCGCGGAAGGCTGTCTGGGGAGGACTATTCTATTTAGTTACGCTATTGCCAGTCATTCAACTATTGCCCATAGGTTTTGCTTTGGCGTCAGACCGCTACACCTATGTGCCTCTGATCGGAATTTTCTATGTTATATCGGAGTTCGTTGTGTGGCTGTGGTCGCAGAAACTTAAGGACCGCCTTTTACCCAAGGTGATCATGGCAATCCTTTTTGCCGCCATCACAGCACAACTGCTGTTCCTGACGGCCGGCCTCTGCAGGGTGTGGAATAACAGCATTACGCTGTGGACCAACGTAATAAAGCTCTATCCCAACACCGATATTGCTTACAATAACAGGGGCAACATGTATTTTCAACTGGGAGATTTCGACAGGGCTCTTGGGGATTTTCTTAAGGCCGCCGATATTAATCCTCAGTTTGCCTCCGCTTACAACAATATATGTAATACCTATTTTGCAAAGAAAGAAAATGAAAAGGCGGTCGAGTATTGCACAAGAGCGCTCAAGATCAATCCACGTCAACCCAATACCTACGCGATACTCGGTGATATATACTGGGCAAGCGACAAACCTCTGGCCCTTGAAATGTATCGGAAGTCGACCGCTCTCGGTTCATACCTCTATGACGCCGGCTACGGTAAATTGTGCGACGCATATCTGTTGCTTCAGAAATACGACGAAGCCTATCCGGTTTGCAACGCGGCCACAAGATTTCGTCCCGATGACACGTGGCTCTATGAACGCCTCGGCGACGCCTATCTGAAAGCCAAGCAGTACGACAGGGCGCTTTTCTTTTACTCGAGGGCCATACTGATCGATCCGAATCTGCCGGCAGTTCATAACAATCTCGCTGTAATCTATTACTACATGAACAACTACGCTTTGTCCGTAAAACATTTTGACGCGGCGGTTTCACTCGGATACAAAGTTGACCCCGAATTCAGGGACCTCATTGAAAAATCCAGAACCCTGCAAACAAATTAGGTTACAAAGGGCAGTAAGCCGCCTTGTCTTGGTGCTAGGCAGCATTTGCAGCCACTATGGAAATTGCGGCGAACGTCCGTTTGGATCACAAAAAAGTGTTGACGGATAATTCGATAATTAGGTAAAAGAATCAAATATGTATAAAGATAAGAAGATAGTCGTGGTGATGCCCGCCTATAACGCGGCAAGTACCTTGCGCAAGACCTACGAGGAGGTAATGGAACAGGGCATTGTCGATCTCGTTATCATAGTGGATGACGGCAGCGGAGACGATACGACCTCCGTGGCAGCCGGCTTGCCGAATACCCGGGTCTATTTGCACCGCAAGAATCTCGGGTACGGGGCCAATCAGAAATCATGCTATCGACTCGCACTTGAAGAATCCGGTGACATCATCATTATGGTGCATCCTGACTATCAGTACACGCCGCAGCTCATCCCTGCCATGGCTTCTCTCATCGGAAACGGACTGTATCACTGTGTACTCGCGTCGAGAATCCTTGGGGGATACGCGCTCAAGGGGGGCATGCCCCTGTGGAGATATATCTCGAACAGATTTTTGACGCTTGCAGAGAATATTATGTTCGGGGCCAAGGTTTCGGAATACCACACGGGTTACCGGGCCTTTTCACGCGAGCTGTTGGAAAGAATACCCTTCGAAATCAATTCCTATGACTTTATCTTCGACAATCAGATGCTCGCTCAGATCATCTGGTACGGCTATACCATAGCGGAGGTAAGCTGCCCGACCAAGTATTCCGGCGATTCTTCCTCCATCAATTTCACCAGGAGTGTAAAATATGGCTTCGGCTGCCTGTGGACCGCCTTTATCTTCCGTCTGACCAGGATGAAAATGGTCCGTTCCAAACGCTTTCCCCCTCTGACCTGAATTTCTGCACGAATAAGCCGGTCTATGAAGCGACCCACGCTTCAAAAACGTTTTGATTATTTGGCCTGTATGCTTTATACTAATCCCCATAGAGATGGGCAAGCCATTATGTGTATGAAAGCCCTTTCCGAGAGGGTGTTCACGCATACTACAACATATGAGACGGACGACAGGACAAGACAGACAATTCGAGCAATTTGTTTCCTGAGACGGCCTTTGTCAGCGCGAACAGATAGTGCATGAAATGTGGAACAGCATACACCGTGACAAGAGCTCTCTCAATACACAAACTTATGAGGTGAAAGATGCCGGGTAAAGATCCCCAGGAATTCCGTGAAGGACTTACATTCGACGACGTACTTCTCGTGCCTTCCATGAGCCAGATCATGCCTTCAGAGGTTGACGTCTCAACCTGGCTCACCCCCTCTATAAAACTCCACATTCCTATGCTCAGCGCAGCCATGGACACGGTCACGGAGTCGAAGACCGCCATCTGTCTCGCCCAGGAAGGCGGCATCGGCATCATCCACAGGAACATGGGGGTAGCAGAACAGGCCCAGGAAGTGGAAAAGGTCAAAAAGTCCGAAAGTGGCACGATCGTTGACCCCATCACCATCTCGCCGGACCAAAAGATCAAGCACACCTTAGACCTCATGGCCAGATACCACATATCCGGTATACCGGTGACCAAAGGGAAAAAACTGGTCGGCATCATTACGAACAGGGACCTGCGCTTCGAAACGAATCTCGAAGAAAAGGTCAAGAATGTCATGACCAAAGAAAACCTGGTGACCGTCAAGGAAGGGATCAACCTCGAAGATTCAAAAAAAATCCTTCATAAACACCGGATCGAGAAGCTCCTCGTAGTAGATAAAGACTTCAACTTGAGAGGGCTCATCACCATTAAAGACATCGAGAAAATGCGAAAGTACCCCCATTCTTCCAAGGACCAGTTTGGCAGACTCCGCGTGGGCGCCGCCGTGGGGGTCTCAGCTGACCGCGATCAGAGGGTGGATGCGCTCCTCAAAGCGGGCTGTGACGTGATCGTCGTCGATACGGCGCACGGCCATTCGAAAAACGTGATCGAGTCCATCAAAGAAATAAAGAAAAACTTCAAAGACGTTCAGATTGTCGCCGGCAACGTGGCGACTAAAGAAGGCGCGCTGGCGCTCATCAAGGCAGGGTGCGACGCGGTCAAGATCGGCGTGGGGCCGGGATCGATCTGCACGACCAGGATCGTGGCCGGCGTGGGCGTGCCGCAGATCACGGCGATCATGGAAGCGGCAAAGGTGGCAAGACAGCGCCATGTGCCTATCATCGCTGACGGCGGCATCAAATTCTCCGGAGACATCACCAAGGCCATGGCAGCCGGGGCAGACGCGGTCATGATCGGCAACCTCTTTGCGGGTACCGACGAAACCCCGGGTGAGATGGTCCTCTATCAGGGACGTACCTACAAGGTCTACCGCGGAATGGGCTCTCTGGAGGTCATGAAAGAGGGAAAATCCCGTGACAGATACAGTATCGCAGAGGACGAAGTGGAGGCAAAGATCGTGCCGGAGGGTATCGAAGGGCGTGTGCCCTACCGGGGCTCTCTTTCCATCTGTATCAACCAGCTCGTAGGCGGGCTCAAGGCGGGCATGGGTTATGTGGGGGCGTCCTCCATTACTGAGCTCAGAAACAGGCGGGTCTTTATGCGCATCACCCCGGCGGCGCTCAGGGAAAGCCACGTCCATGACGTGATCATCACCAAAGAAGCGCCCAATTACAGGATCGAGTAAGGGCCATGACCGTGACCAGAGACTATCACAAAGAACTTATCCTGATTCTCGACTTCGGCTCCCAGTATACACAGCTCATCGCACGCAAAACCAGAGAGCTCGGCGTCTACTGCGAGATATATCCGTACAATATCGACATGGAAAAGATTACCGCCCTGTCCCCCAAGGGCATTATCCTGTCCGGCGGTCCAAAAAGTGTGAACGAGGAAGACGCCCCTATCTGCGACCAGAGGGTGTTTGGTCTTAACGTGCCCATCCTCGGCATTTGCTACGGCCTCCAGCTTACGGCCCGATGCTTTAAAGGCAAGGTCGAAAAATCACCCAAAAGAGAATACGGCAAAGCCCACGTCTATATCGATAAGAAGGACAAGTTCCTGGAGGGTGTCAAGGACGGCGATATCGTGTGGATGAGCCATCAGGATAAAGTCCTCAAGATGCCTAAAGGTTTTGTGACCCTCGCCCATTCCGACAATTCGCCTCACGCAGCCGTCAGGAATGAGACCGGTACGATTTACGGGGTGCAGTTCCATCCCGAGGTGCACCACACACCCAAAGGAAAGACGATACTCAAAAACTTTCTCTATAAAATATGCGGGGTCAGGGGACTCTTCTCCCCCAAATCCTTTATTGAAATAGCGGTGGAAAAGATTAAGGCTGAGGCGGGAGACGAGATCGTTGTCTGCGCCCTCTCCGGCGGCGTGGATTCCTCTGTTGTTGCAGCCCTCATCCATAAGGCCATCGGCAATAAGCTCCGCTGTGTGTTCGTAAACAACGGCGTGCTCCGCAAAGACGAGGGACAGGAAGTGCTTAAGCTTTTCAAAGACAGACTGCACATGAACCTCAAATACGTAAACGCCGAGGAGATCTTTCTCAAGGCTCTACGCGGCGTAAAGGACCCGGAAAAGAAGCGCAAGATCATCGGTCGGCTCTTTATCAGGGTATTTGAAAAAGAGGCCCGAGCCATAGGGAAGGTGCGCTTTCTTGCCCAGGGCACCCTCTATCCGGACGTGATCGAGAGCGTCTCGCATAAAGGGCCTTCAGCCACGATCAAGAGCCACCATAACGTGGGCGGCCTCCCCAAAGCCATGAAACTCTCGCTCATCGAGCCGCTTCGTGAGCTCTTCAAGGATGAGGTGCGTATCGTCGGCAAGGAGCTCGGTCTTCCCGACCACATCATCCATCGCCAGCCCTTTCCCGGCCCCGGCCTTGCCATACGCATCATCGGCGATGTAACCAGAGAGCGGGTTGCCATTCTCCAGGAAGCAGATAGTATCATTCGCGACGAGGTCGAACGCAACCCCCGGTTCAAACATATCTGGCAGTCTTTTGCCATCCTCATACCGGTCAAGACCGTTGGCGTCATGGGCGACGAACGCACTTACGCTAATGTGATCGCGCTGCGCATCGTGGAGAGTGAGGACGCCATGACTGCAGATTGGGCGCGCATTCCTTATGATACCCTCGATATTACGGCGAGAAGGATCATCAATGAAGTACCGGGAGTGAACCGGGTCGTATACGACATCTCATCCAAGCCGCCAAGCACTATCGAATGGGAATGATCCATGAAAGATTTCGTTCATCTCCATCTCCACACGCAATTTAGCCTCCTCGACGGCGCCATACGCAACGACCGGCTCTTTGCCCTTGCCAACACCATGGGAATGAAGGCCTGCGCCATTACCGATCACGGCAACATGTTCGGCGTGGTCGATTTCTATTTTGAGGCAAAAAAGGCGGGGATCAAACCGATCGTGGGGTGCGAGGCGTATCTGGCGCCGAAATCCCGGCTCGACCAGAAAAAAATCAAAGGCGAAGATAACGCATACCACGTGCTGCTTCTCGCCATGAACGAAACGGGTTATAAAAACCTTCTCAAGCTTATAAGCCTCGCGCATACCGAAGGCTTCTATTACGTACCCCGCATCGACAAAGAGATATTGCGTGCGCACAATGACGGGCTCATCTGCCTCACGGCATGTCTCAAAGGTGAAATACCCAACGCCATTCTTAAGTCAGACAAGGCGCGCGTGCATACGCTCGTCGACGAATACCTCTCGATCTTTGGCGACAGACTCTATTTTGAGCTTCAGGACAACGGCATCGCCGAGCAACGGATCATCAACGAAACGCTCATCGATCTGTCCCGCCATTACAATGTGCCCATCGTGGCCACGAACGATTGTCACTACCTGCTGCGCGAAGAGTCCCGGGCCCACGAGCTCTTGCTCTGCATCCAGACAGGCAAGACCATGAACGACAAGGACCGCCTGAGCTTCTCAAGCGACCACTTTTACTTCAAATCGCCTGACGAGATCGATATGGCCTTCTCACAATATCCTGAAGCGCTCTCCAACACGGTCGCCATAGCTGAACGGTGCAACCTTTCGATCGATACGAGCACCTATCACTTCCCTGAATTCAGGCCTCCGGAAGGCATGACGCTCAACGACTATTTTGAGCAGCTTTCCCGCGAAGGCTTCGAAAAGCGCGTTCCGGCAATCCGCGCGCTTTACAGCGAATTCGGTGAAACGCTTCTCTCGAAATACAAGGAGCGACTCGATTACGAAATCGGCGTTATCAAGAAGACGGGTTTCTCCGGCTACTTTCTCATCGTGGCCGATTTTATCAACTACGCCAAGTCCCACGATATTCCCGTGGGCCCTGGTCGCGGCTCGGCTGCGGGCAGCCTCATCGCCTTCTCACTCGGAATCACCGATATCGACCCTATCAAATACGATCTTACCTTCGAACGTTTCCTCAATCCCGAACGGATCAGCATGCCTGATATCGACGTGGACTTCTGCAGGAACAAACGGGACGAGGTCATTCGCTACGTCACAGAAAAATACGGCAGAGACAACGTAGCTCAGATCATCACCTTCGGGACTATGAAGTCAAAGGCCGCCGTGAGAGACGTTGGCCGGGCGCTCGGCATGCCATACGCCGAGGTGGACAAGATCGCTAAACTCATCGTGTCCGTGGATCGCGGCATAGAAAAGGCCATCAACGAAGAGCCGCAGATCAGTGAGATGTATCAGACGAACGGACAGGTTAAGGAACTGCTAGACAACGCCATCGTTGTCGAAGGGCTCGCGCGGCATGCGTCTACCCATGCGGCTGGTATCGTCATCGCCAACAAGCACCTCTCCGAATATGTACCCCTGTATCGAGGGCAGCACGACGAAACCGTGACCCAGTACCACATGAAGATTATCGAAAAGATCGGTCTCATCAAGATCGACTTTCTCGGCCTTGAAACCCTCACCTTGATCGACAGCGTGGTCAAGCTCTTGAAAAATGAAGGGATCGAGATCGACATGGCCAACATTCCGCTCAACGATAAGAAGACATTCCAGCTCCTCTCATCGGGCGACACCTCGGGCGTGTTCCAGGTCGAAAGCCGCGGAATGAAAGACCTGCTCACGAGGCTCAAGCCTTCCAAGTTTGATGATATTATGCCGCTCATCGCCCTGTACAGGCCGGGCCCCTTAAACAGCGGCATGGTGGATGAGTTCATCAAGCGAAAAAATAATCCTGACAAAGCGACCTATGAAACGCCGCTTCTCGAGGGTATCCTTAAAGACACATATGGTGTCATCATCTATCAGGAACAGATCATGAAGATCGCCATGGTGCTCGCCAATTTCTCTCTCAAGGATGCCGACATCTTGAGAAAGGCCATGAGTAAGAAGATACCCGAGGAGCTCGCCAAATACAGGGAGCAGTTTATCGAAGGCGCAAAGGCGAACCGCATATCTCGCGGCGTGGCGGAAAAAATTTACGACGTGATCGTCCGTTTCGGCGAGTACGGATTTAACAAATCACACAGTACCGCATACGGGCTTATCACCTATCAAACCGCCTATCTCAAGGCACATTATCCGGTCCATTACTTCGCTGCCATGCTTACCAACGAGGTCAACGATACGGATAAAATGATCAAATATATCACTGAATGTCGGGATGCGGGCATCGAGATTCTCCCTCCTGACATCAACCGCAGCGCCAAGGCGTTTACCATCGTGGACGGTAAAATACGTTTCGGACTCTCGGGGGTAAAGAACGTGGGTGACGCCGCCATAGACAACATCCTTGAGGTGCGCGAGACAATCAGCGAATTCAACTCCTTTGCCCACTTCATGAATGCCGTGGATTCCAGAAAGGCAAACAAGAAGGTGCTGGAAAGCCTGGCCAAGGGCGGCTGCTTCGATTCACTGGGGCTCAAGCGATCCCAGATTCTCCATCTCATACGGGAGAAATCGGACAAGCTCGCAAGAAAGGAAAACAAGAATGGCCTTTTCCAGATGGATATGTTCGGCGGGTCCTCCGAAACCATGGTCTCTCTGGAGATACCCGACATGGAGGAGCTAGCCCATGACGAAATCTTGAATGGGGAAAAGGAATCGCTCGGTTTCTATTTCAGCAAACACCCGCTTAAGCCATACGAGGATCTCATCCGGCAGCTTACCCCTTACGACAGCCAGAACTTAAGAGAGACAGAAACGTCCGAGGATGTGAGCATCGCGGGCATCGTCAACTCAGCCAAAGAAATCACCACGAAACGCGGTGACAGGATGGCCTATCTCACTCTCGAGGATACCAAAGGCATCGTGGAGATCATTGTGTTCCCCGATTTGTTCGCCAAGCATTTCGTGACCGTCAAAAGCGGCAAGCCTCTTTTGATCACGGGCATGCTGGAGAAAAACGAGGAGGGAAGCGCAAAGATAAAGGCGAAGAACGTGGCCCTTCTCGAAGACTTTACGGGTGAATTCGGAAAGACCGTTAAGATCATGATACAATGTGAGGTGTTTAAGAAGGATGATCTCAAGAAACTGCGCGATGTGATTTACAGCGTCAAAGGAAATTCCGCCGTGCTCCTGGAGTTTCGAGTCAACGGGGAAAAACAAACATTTCGTGTGCCGAACGTGAAAATCGACTACAGGAAAAAAGAGATCTTTTCGAAGCATTTCACGTCCGGTATAGATATAGAGGTGCTTGATGAGACACTATCTTAATTTCGAGGAGAAATTAAAACCACTCGAAATGAGAATCGACGAAATAGAGAGGTTTTATAGCAGCCGCGACCTCCACTACGTGAGAGAGGTCGAGTTTCTCCGTAAGAGGATCGCAAAACTGGAAAAGGAAATCTACAGCGATCTCACGAACTGGCAGAGGTCTCAGCTTTCCCGCCATCTCAATAGACCCCATACCCTCGACTATATCAACGCTTTGTTCAGCAATTTCGTCGAACTCCACGGCGACAGAAAGTTCAAAGACGATTTCGCCATCGTTGCCGGGTTCGCTCGGTACGAAAACACGAATGTTGCCGTAATCGGCCACCAGAAAGGCAAAGATGTGAGGGAAATGGCGCACAGGAACTTCGGTATGGCCCATCCCGATGGATACCGGAAGGCGATGCGGGTCATGGACATGGCGAATAGATGGCAAAAACCCATCATTACGTTCATTGACACGCCGGGCGCCTACCCGGGCATCGGCGCGGAAGAAAGAGGACAGGCAGAGGCCATCGCAACGAACATCGAGTTCATGTTCTCCCTCAACGTCCCCGTCATCTCCATCGTCATAGGAGAAGGGGGCAGCGGCGGTGCACTCGGTATTGGGGTCGGAAACAGGCTGCTCATGCTTGAAAATGCGACCTACGCGGTAATCTCGCCCGAGGGCTGCGCGGCGATCCTCTGGAGGGACGGCGCCAAAGGAGCCCTGGCTGCTGACGCCATGAAACCCACCTCTTACGATCTGCTGGAGCTCAAGGTCATCGACGAAATCATCAAGGAGCCTTTGGGCGGAGCCCACCGGAACTGGAAACAAACATTCGTCAATACAAAAAATACCCTGAGCAAACACCTGAAGGACTTGACGGAGATGCCTGCGGAGACGCTCAAACAAAGGCGATATGAGAAATTCAGGAACATGGGTATATTTGAGGAGAGGCGATGAAAACTATGATACTGGATGCGAGCAACGTTTTCTCCGATAGGATTGGAGTGAACGGCCTTGACCACAAGGTCTTCACTGACACAGTCCTCGCCCTCGACACACAAAATGCGGATCTCTGGGCGTCGCCCTATCCTTTCATGAAACTTCCGGAAACACGATTCCAGTTCGACAGGATAAAAAGCCTCGTGGGAACTATAATGAAAGAGGGGATCTCAAACCTAGTTTTACTGGGCATTGGCGGATCGGCGCTCGGAACCGAGACGATCTTTCACGCCCTGCTTCATCCTTTTCACAACTACGACAGACAGATCAGGGGAGGAAAGCCCCGCTATTTTATCGTAGACAATATCGATCCCCACAAGATCAATGCGCTCATCGAGATCATCGAACCGGAAATAGACAAAACGCTCCTCGTGGTAATCAGCAAGTCAGGCGAAACGCCTGAAACGCTCTCACAATTCATGATCTTTAAGGACCTCATGAAAAGACGGGGCGGCGACTTTGAAAAGAGGATAGTCCTCATCACGGATAAAGATCGGGGACTTTTGAACGAGATTGCGCGCAAGGAAGGTTATGTTACGCTCAATCTCCCCGAAGGGGTCGGCGGTCGCTTTTCAGTACTCACTCCGGTAGGCATGTTTCCCGCCCTTATCATGGGTCTTGATATCGACGACATGGCGCAAGGAGCTCTGTCAATGGCGTCTCACATTGCCGGCGCAAAGGGCCCGAAGAACATGGCAATGACGCTCGCAGCAATACTCTATCATATGGACAGAAACGGCAAACATCTCCACGTGGTTATGCCTTACTGCGAGCGACTTGCGGCTTTCGCCGACTGGTTCAGGCAGCTTGAGGCGGAAAGCCTCGGCAAGGGCGGCCTGGGACCCACTCCCACAAAGGCAGTGGGCGTCACTGATCAGCATTCTCAGCTTCAGCTCTATGTGGACGGCCCCAAGGACAAATGTATCATCCTCTTCTACTCTGCACAAGATAAGAGACCTATTCCTGACAGTTTTACCTATCTTGACGATGTGGCATACCTCGCAGGCAAAGACATGAAAGACCTCTTTCAAGCTGAATTTGAGGGCACAAGTCTCTCCCTTGCCGAGGCGGGCGCGCCTAACCTTGCCTTTTTTGTCGATGACATCGGCGCTTACACGCTGGGCGCGCTGTTCTACCTCTTCGAAATGGTCATCCTCTATTTGGGTCTCCTTTACAAGATCAACGCCTTCGACCAGCCCGGCGTGGAGCAGGGGAAGATCTACACCAAGGCCATCATGGGGAAAAAGGGATTTGAAAAAGAGGCTTTGAAGATCGAGAAATACGCATCACAATCCAGGATGACCATTACCTTTTGATCATGCCCTTCATGAACACAGGGTACGCACGCACCGCATGCCATTCAGCCGGATGAAGCCGCTCGCGGCATTGATCGCGCGTCCGTGAGGCGCGTTGTACGACCTATGAAACTGACAGACCATTTCTATAAACTGATCTCTACGGTCTTCGGCACTATCGGCGTTGTCTGGTGGAATAGTGAGGCAAGCCCGAGGGTGAGACAGATGTTTTTGTCCGCAGGACAGACTCCGGTAGAGAGCGTTATTCAAGAAAGCTATGCCGGCGCCCGGCCGTTTACCTCTCCTGATATTGACAGACTTGGGGCCCAAATTCAGGGTTATTTAATAGGGCAGCCCGTGGTCTTCGACCTGAATATGATGGCGCTTGAGGACTTAGGAGAGTTTGCTCGCAGGGTTCTCACCGCGGAGTACGGCATTCCCCGAGGCTGGGTGAGTACCTATGGAAGAATTGCAAAACATGTGGGGGCAGCCGGCGCAAGCAGGGCAGTCGGGGGCGCCCTGGCACGCAATCGGTTCCCGATCGTGATCCCCTGTCATCGAGCCGTGAGGTCAGATGGACACATAGGAGGTTATCAAGGCGGGGGCAAAATGAAGCGCGCGCTCCTCACCATGGAGGGGGTAAAGTTCACCGCCACCGGAGCAGTATCCATGGATAAAGTTTACTACTAAAAGGAAATTCGGACGGTCGCGAGATGGAGCTTTGCGAACCGCAAGTGCAGCTCACTTTCTTTCTACTTTTATCTTGGTGATTCTTCTACCATCTATCCCCACAACGGTAAACTTATAGGCGCCGTAATAGATGATTTCTCCGCCCCGCGCCATGCCCTGTAACTTCGTGAGGATGAAACCGCCTAAGGTCTCGTACTCAGTCGACTCGGGGATGTCGAGCTGCTGGCGGCTATTTAAGTCCCTCACCGAATACGACGCGTCGACGATTAAGGAGCCATCCCTCAGCTTTTCGATTTTGTCTTCTGTATCGGTCTCATCCATGATCTCGCCAAATATTTCCTCCATGATATCTTCGAGCGTGACAATCCCCACCGCTGTACCGTATTCATCGACCACCACGGCGAGATGCCGGTGGGTCCTCTGCATCTGCCTCAAGAGAACGCTGATCTCCATGGTCTCCGGCACAAAGAGCGGCTTTTTAAGAATCCTTTCGAGTTGAAAAGGCTCCGTTTCAAGCCAGATATAGCGCGCAATATCTTTGTGATGCACGATGCCGATGATGTTGTCGAAATTGTCTCTGTACACGGGATACCGTGAAAACTCGTTCTCGATGATATAGCCCAGGATCCTGTCTTTGCTGTCATTAATGTTAATGGCGTACACGTTGGGCTTGGGGACCATCACGTCTTTGACAGAGCGGTCAGCAAAACGAAAAACACCGTGGATGAGTTCCTCCTCGGTACGGTCGAAAATGCCTTTGCGCGTCCCCTCTTCTATGAGAACTTTAATCTCTCCCTCGCCTACATGTTCCTCTCCCTTTTTTAGCTTCAGCGCTTTCACAATGAGCATTGTGCTCATGGAAAGAAAATCGACGAGGATAAAGAGCGCCCGTGAGATAAAATCAAAGAGCGGTGCGATAAAGAAGGAGACTTTCTCCCTGTTGCTGATACCGATGTACTTGGGGACAAGCTCGCCGAATACGAGAAACAGGTAGGTCATAATCACAACCACGATTATGAGTGAAAAGGTGTCGGAAAACGGTTTGAGAACGGACACCTTGCTTAAGAGCGGCGATAGATATTGTACGGCAAGGATACCGCCGATGGCCGAGGCAAGGGTCCCGAAGAGAGTAATGCCGATCTGAACCGCGGAGAGGAACCTCTCAGGGTTCTCCTTCATGCGCAGAAGCGTCTCGGCCTTCTTGTCCTTTCTTTCCTTGAGTAGTTCCTTGAGCTTACTCTTCCTGAAGGAAACGATGGCTGTCTCGCCGGCGGAAAATACTCCGTTCAAGACCATGAGAATGAAGATGCATACAATCGACAGTGTCAGGCTATCCATCGCCTTTAAAGCCCTCTTTGACCTGGTGCATGAATGCTTCAAGGCGTGTCAACGTATTGGTCGCACCCTGTCCGTCATAGGCAATATTCATGACCGGAACATCGTGGTTCTTCTGAATAAGCCTCATGATGGCGCTCGATATGGTACCCGGCATGCAGGTGAAGGGCATGGCGTTTATTATACCGGCCACTCCCTTGTGCACGAAATCGACGCTCTTGCCCACACTCAATATGGCCTCTCCTTCGAAGCTTTCGTGGATGTAAGGTCCTGCCTTGGCAAGTATGTCCTCCACCCTGGGTTCCTTTCCGTATTTAAGATAAGGCCCGAAGACCCTTTCCAGCACGTGTTCTTCCTTATGCTGAATATGCTCGGTAAGGATGAGACTGAAAAGACCGAGCAGGCTATCCTTCTTCCTGCTCTTCTTCTTGCTCGTATAATTCACATAGGATATCCATTCCGTGACCGGAGCGAGCCATACCGATCCGCCGAACTCCTCGATCTTTCTTACAAGATCATTATTGCTGAACCGGTTGGAGCGGATATAGATCTCGCCTACCACGCCAACTACCGGTTTTTTCCTATGCGTCCTGGGTACGGCAAGGAACTTCTTTGTGACGGCGCCGAGAACGGGGAGGATATCTTCCCCGCCCCCTTCTATGGAGCGCGACATAGCCCTCAGCGCTTCTCCATACACGCGGTCGGTCTCCCCGGGATTTTTCTCGTAGGGGCGTATTTCGTGCAGCATCTTGATGATAAGATCGGTCGCAACAAGGGCCCGCCATCCGAGCCGCGAGAACTTGCCCCCTAAAATGCTCAAGTCTTTATAAAGACGATGGTCCTGATTGGGCGCATAGATAGGCACATTCTGAAAACCGGCTTCATTAAGAACCATTCTGTGAAACCGGTGATACTGCCCGAAACGGCAGGGTCCGTCTCCTGAGGGCATGAAGAAGGCGCTCCTGTCAGGATCAAAATCCTGCTTTTGAACGGTCTTGAGCATGTCACCCGTGGTGAGGATGCAAGGGTAGCACTCCTTGCCCGTCGTAAACTTTCTGCCAAGTACTACTGTGGACTCATCGGATTCTTCCATAACCTGCGCATCGACACCGCAGGATCGAAACGTGCTCGCAAGGGCCACGGCATGATCCGACATGTAGGGGATGAAGATCTTTCTTTTTCTGCCGTTAAATTCGTATTCCCTTACTCGCTGTTCCATCTGTCCGGCTATCGGTCTCGCGTTCTTGATACTGTCGAGAAATGCCTCGAGTCTCGTTACGATGCCCGCGTCCGCGCTGTGTTCATCGATCTCCAATTGAAGATATGGCTTGCTCCCCATGATTCTCTTAAAGAAATGCGTAATGAAAGAATCGGGACCGCAACCGAAACTCGTCAAATATATGGCATAAAAATTTTTCCGGTCTCTCACAAGCCTGGCAGCTCTGAGTATCTTCTGGCCGTATCCCCAGTACATGTTTTCGAGCTCCGAATCGTCGTCGGCGACCCGGGTAAGCGGCAGCATATCCATGGGTATGGGGTAGACACCGAGGTTGATCAGTTTTTTGTGAACATTCAGATTCGCCCCCGCATCAGCACTGTTGTATGGCCTTCCGACGATCACCATGGCTCTGTCATGGTCCTTTAACGAGGAGAGGAACTCTTCTCCGGCTTGAGCGCACTTGAGGTAGAATGTATCCTGAACGTCTGCTGCTACGTCAAATGCCCTCTCAAAGCGCGACCGGGAGATCCCAAACTCTTCGAAGTGACGAGCGAGGCTACGCGCCACCGATTTTCTGTCATCGCTGAAATGTACGATGGGAGAGTGGACACGGACCCCCATGCTCCGAAAGTTGATCGATGCCCTGGTAGTATACGGTATGGACTGAGCGTAAGGACAGGCAAAAGCATTCTGAGAGTTTTCAGATACCTTTTTCACGTTAATGATACTGGGCATGAAAATCTCTTTCACGCCTTTCTCTATCAGGTTAAGGACGTGCCCGTGGGCGAGCTTGATAGGAAAACAGGTCTCAACGATAATATTCTCAACGCCGCTCCGGATGGTCTTCTTGTTGGTGCCGTCAGACAGATGCACGGAATAACCGAGTTCGGTAAGGAGGCTCTTCCAGAACGGAAGAAATTCGTGCATGTGAAGTATCCTTGGGATGCCGATGGGTATACCGTCTGTGACCGCTTTATCGTAAATATTGTCGAGAAGCTCTTCCCTTATCTTGAAGAGATCGACCACGTCCTTTTTCTGTACGTTTCTCATCACATCGTATTTTTCGCACCTGCTCCCGTAGTACAGGGGGGCTTCCTTCTCCACGGAAACCCGTCTGATCTCGCAGAGATTCTCGCAGCCCTTGCATTCGAAGGTGTCGATAGTGTAAGGGCGCTTGCTCAGATCGAAACCTTTGAATGTGCTCTTCTCCCACGTCCTTTCTTTCATGGCAAGAATCGCCACTCCTATGGCGCCGGTCACGTCATGGTGAGGCGGGACTTTTATCGGCTTTCCGAGCACCTTTTCAAAGGCAGCCACCACTCCCTTATTGAAGGCGGTTCCACCCTGAAAGAATATTTTCTTCCCAATTCGCCGGTCGGCTACCACTTTGTTCAAATAATTCTGCACGATGGAATAAGCGAGACCGGCAACGATATCCTCCGTCTGTACACCTTTCTGCTGGTGATGCACCACATCCGATTCGATGAAAACCGTGCACCTCTCACCCATCTTGACGGGTTTTTTGGATGAGAGCGCAAGATCACCGAACTCATCTTTGATGGAAATGCCAAGCCGTTCGGCCTGTTCCTCGAGAAAGGAACCGGTACCGGCGGCGCAGGCCTTATTCATTTCAAAATCAATGATAACACCGTTCTCTACGCTGATATACTTCGAGTCCTGACCGCCGATCTCGAAAATTGTGTCCACACCGGGATCGATATCGATGGCGGCTTCAGCCTGGGCGGTAATCTCGTTTCTCACGATGTCGGCGCCGATGAAATCGGCGGTGAGATACCTGCCGGAACCCGTAGTGCCCGCGCCGATGATCTCTACCATATGGCCCACTTCTTCACCGATCTCTGCAAGGCCACGTTTAACGGCCTCTAGCGGTCTCCCCTCTGTCATCAGATACCGTTTAGCGATGACACGTTTGTCTTCATCGATAACCACAAGGTTGGTACTGATGGAACCTACGTCCACGCCGAGATAGACCCTGGTTCTTTGGCCGACGGACCTCGTTTCGTAAGACACATGAAGGTTATCCGGCGAGATGGTAAGGGGGGAAAGAGAGATCTGTTCCTTCTCTTCCATGAGGTACTCGTTGAGCCGGGCGTTGCCCGTAAACTTCTCCCTCAATGAAGCATCCTCGATCACTGCATAAACAGCTCCGATGGCGCCTATAGCGGTAAAATACTCGGGTACAAAGAACTCCTCTCCTTTCAGATCAAAGACTTCCCTGAGCGCCTTCCTCATACCGGTGTTGGCGGCAACACCACCGATGAACGCTACGGGTGTCCTTATATCACGTCCCTTGGCGATGTTGCCTCTGAAGTTGCGCGCCAGAGCGTAACAAAGTCCCGCAACGATTTCGTAGTCAGGCGTTGCTATCTGTTGCAGGTGGATCATGTCTGATTTCGCGAAGACCGTGCACCTGCCCGCTATCCTCGGGACATTATCCGATTTGAGTGCAACCTCGCTGAATTCTTCGATGGTGAAACGGAGCCTTGTCGCCTGTTGATCGAGAAAGGAACCGGTGCCGGCGGCGCAAAGGGCGTTCATGGAAAAATCCTTCACCCTGAGGCCACCGTTGTTGCTCGCGGCGTCAAAGACGATGAGTTTCGAATCTTCCCCGCCGATATCGATGACGCTACCCGCATGAGGATAGAGTCTATTCATGCCCTTGGCCACGGCCACTATCTCGTTGATACAGGTCGCGCCTACCAACGAGGAAAAAAGCTTCGCGCCGGTGCCTGTGGCCGCGACAAACTCGATGCCGTAGCTTTCAGTCCCTTCCCGCAAAATATCGCGGGCCACTTCAAAGGGCCTGCCTTTATGTCGGATATACCGTGTCGTAACAATCTCGCCCTGTTCACTGATAACGGCAAGGTTCACGCTCACGGAACCGATGTCGATGCCAACCCTGTACATTATGTCCCCCGTAACGTACTTACGCCTTTGATTTCATGGTATAATTGTGTTACTTATGTTAAGCGCAATGCGTTCCAATACAGATAACATATGCATAATCGCTTTGAAAATCAAGGCAAAAACTCGAGATTACGGGCGTCTAACTGGCTAAAGGATAGAACCGAACATGAAAAGAATGCACATCTTCGTGAAAGGGATCGTACAGGGCGTCAATTTCCGGTACAACACGCGGAAGAAGGCCGGCGAGTACGGCCTCACGGGCTTTACAAAAAACATTACCGACGGACGGGTGGAGATAGTCTGCGAAGGCGCCGAAGCGGATATCAGGGCGCTTGTTGAATGGTGCAGACAGGGACCCCAAGGCGCTTATGTAGAAAACGTCGAGACTAAGTGGGAAGAATATACCGGCGAATTCAATGACTTCACGATTAGATATTAACCCGCGTACCTACTATCCTCTCTTTCTCGATATCACCGAAAGAAAATGCCTTGTTGTGGGTGGAGGGAAGGTAGCTTTGAGGAAGGTCGAAATGCTTCTTAAGTTCGGCGCCCGGGTCACCGTCGTAGGCCCGATGCTCTCACCTGAGCTTCTTGAACTCGGCGAGAAAGGCGCCATCGAATGCCTTGAACGAATATATGAGAAGAGAGACCTTGACCGGGTGGCACTCGTTTTTGCCTGCACCGACAACCACGCTGTAAATGAGCAGGTTAAAAAAGAGGCGTCCCGGAAGCGCCTCCCCGTCAACGTGGCCGATAGTCCCGGTATCTGCGACTTTATCGTCCCGTCTATCGTCAAGAAAGGGGATATCACCATCGCTATTTCAACCTCCGGAGAGTTGCCGCTGCTTTCGAAGAAGTTGAGGGAGAAAATCGAAGAGGCTGTGGGTGACGATTATCTCGCATATCTCCGTGTGATCGGAACCGTAAGAGGGCACCTCATGAGGACCGTAAAAGATCCGCGCGCGAGGAGTGCGATCATGAAAAGGATCGATCGCATGACTGTTGAAGATGTCATCACAAAAGGAGTTACAAAAATCAAAGAGGAGCTCAATCTCCCATGAGCGTAAACGTGTGCTTGCTTTACGTTGCCCTTCTGCTGTACCTCATATCTACTGCGTTTTACTTTCTTGTCCTTGTCACAAACAGGCTAAGATTCGATAAACCTGCAGGGTGGTGCCTTGTCTTTGGGTTTGGCGTTCATCTTATGTCCCTCATTGCACGGTACTTTGCTGCAGGTTACACACCCATCACGAACATTCACGAGTCTTTTTCATTCCTCGCACTTTGCGTCGCGTGTTTCTACCTGTATATCAAAAGGGCTTACCCTGTCCGTGCCTTGGGTAGCATCATCCTTCCTCTCATCTGCCTGCTTCTATTCTGGGCGCTCCTGTCTCCTTCAGAGATACGACCGCTGGCTCCCTCTCTGCAAAGCTGGTGGCTGCCTGTGCATGCCACGTTCTCCTTTTTCGGAAATGCACTGTTCTTCATTGCCTTCTTTGTGTCGCTTTTGTATCTCCTTATGGAAAGAGAGATCAAGAAAAAGAAGAGGTTGATCGTATCGGAACGGTTTCCTTCCCTTGAAGTCCTTGATAGGATCAATTACCGGTGCATTTCGTACGGATTTCCGTTTCTCACCGTGGGCATCGTTACCGGCTCAATCTGGGCCGGATTCGCGTGGGGATCTTACTGGAGTTGGGACCCCAAAGAAACCTGGTCGCTCATCACATGGATCGTCTACGCCATCCTGATCCATAATAGACTCGCCATAGGGTGGCGCGGGAGGAGAACCGCCTATATGATGATACTCGGTTTTTGTTCGGTGCTCTTCACCTTCCTCGGCGTCAATTTTCTCATAAAGGGGCTCCATTCTTATGTTTGAAATCAGGGGCCGGGGAACGCCTCGATCGGGGCAAGGTATCCGCGCACCGCGCGTTGTCTGCGGTTTCATATCGCCGGGACACACCATAGAGGGCGCATAAGGAATGGATACCGTATATCTCACCGTACTGGGCTTAAACCACAATACCGCCCCAGTGGAAATACGCGAAAAGATTTTTGTTCACGAATCGGATATTCCCGGACTACTCGATAGAATGAAGCAAAAGGGCATAGACGAATCGGTCATTCTTTCCACGTGCAACAGAACGGAAGTATATTTCCATTCCACGCTGAGCCAGCAAGAAGCCCTCAAGAATATTCAGGAGATCCTTATTCAGACGATGGGTGTACAACCGGACTGGTTCCATGATTTCATGTATGTTTTCAGAAACGAAGACGTTTACAAGCATCTCTTTCTCGTGGCTTCAGGCTTGGACTCGCTCGTCATCGGTGAGCCCGAGATCTTAGGCCAGGTTAAGGACGCATACAGGATTGCCACATTCAGTAACACCACGGGTTTTTTCCTGAACAAAGTCTTTCATAAGACGTTCAATGTGGCGAAAAAGATACGGACCGAGACGAGGATAGGATATAACCCCCTGTCCATAAGCTCCATGGCCATAGAGCTTGCCAAGAAGATCTTCGGCAATCTCGATGAAAAAAAGATACTCGTCATCGGCGCCGGTGAGATGTGTCAAACCGCCCTCAAATATTTTAAAAAAGAGGGGCTTAAGGAAATCCTCATTACCAACAGAACGTATGAGAAGGCCCATTACCTTGCGGAAGAGATTACCGGCACGGCCTATCCTTTCCAGGAACTGCCGGAACTGATTGCGAAGGTGGATGTGGTCCTCACCTCCACAGGTTCGGAGAGGCCCTTCATAGATAAACCGCTCATTCAGGGCATCATGAAGAAAAGAAAGAACCGAGCCATCTTTATCATTGATATAGCCGTGCCCCGTGATGTCGCCTCCGAGGTGAATGCGATGGAAAACGTTTATCTCTACGATATCGATGATCTCAGAGAACTCTCCCAGCAGCATCTTACCGACAGGCTCAAGGAATCCGACAAAGCGCGTCTTATCGTTCAACAAGAGGCGGCAGAATTTACAAAAGTTTTACAGGAGCTCGACGTGGCACCCCTCATCGCGCACATCGTGGGCAAGGTAGAGGAAATCCGCTTGAAAGAGGTGAGGAAGGCCCTGCGAAAACTCAAAAACGCCGACCAAGATACGGTGCGCACCATCGAGGTCCTCACGAGAACCATTGCAAATAAGGTGGTGCATCCCCACATTACCCTCATTAAAGAGAACGGCAGCGAAGCCATAGTAGAAATCCTGAAGAAATGTTTCCAATTTGAGGAGATTGATGAAGAAGAAATGGATAATCGGGACGAGGGGAAGTAAACTCGCCCTGACACAAACGCAGATTGTCGTTCACGAGCTCCGGTCTCACTACCCTGCCCACGAGTTTGTGATCAAAACAATAAAGACTACCGGGGATACCGTCTGGAACAAGCCGCTCCATCTTGTAGGAGGAAAAGGACTTTTCGTAAAAGAGATAGAAGAACAACTGCTGGAAGGAAGCATTGACATGGCGGTTCACAGCGTAAAGGACCTTCCAGCTCAACTGGAGAAAGGGCTCATCCTCGGAGCTGTGTTGAAAAGAGAGAACCCGCGGGACGCCTTTGTCTCGCTTACACACGATTCCCTGGATAAGCTCGAGGCCGGCTCCCGAATCGGCACAAGCAGCCTCCGCAGAAGGGCGCAGCTTCTTCATTACAACAGTGCCCTTAAGATAGTAACCCTACGGGGAAACATCGACACCCGCATAAAGAAACTTAAGACCGAGGCGCTCGACGCCGTAATCCTCGCCTATGCGGGGCTTACGCGCATGGGTCTTGAAGATTGTGTCAAAGAGATTCTCCCCTTCAGCGTCATGATTCCGGCCTGTGGCCAGGGCGCTATCGGTATCGAGGTGAAAGACCGGGAGGAGACGAGGGAGTTCTTGCGACCGGTGAGTCATGAACGAAGTTTTCAGGAAATATCGATTGAGCGACAGTTGCTCGCACAGATTGGCGGCGGTTGTCACCTGCCGCTCGGCATACATGCAGCGATTGAAGGCGACGTGGTAACGCTTTCCGTTTCGATGGGTACTGAAGATGGACGGCTCTTCGTCCATGAACAACACTCGGCCCGCACAAAAAATACAGACACCCTCATCCGTGAAGCGTATGAGGCGATAAGAGAGAGCCTCCCATAAAAATTAAATGCCTCCCCGACATCGGGAGGCATTTATGCGTTCATTAAGTACAACAAATCAGATAGCGTCTTTGAGGGCTTTTCCTGCGGTGAATTTCGGCACTTTCCGCGCGGGAATCTTGATCTCTTTGCCGGTTCTCGGGTTTCTTCCCTTTCTGGCTTTCCTTTTTGAAACGGAGAAGGTTCCAAAACCAACAAGCGTTACCCTGTCGTCTTTCTTGAGAGACGCTTTTACGCCATCAAGAAAAGCTTCCAGAGCCTTTCCGGCTGCAGCTTTGGAAATTTTTGCTGATGCAGCCATTTTACCGATCAATTCTGCCTTTGTCATACGTGCCCCTCCTTTAGAGTTTTATTTTCCGGTAGTTCCCACAACAACCACCTCATGGATAGTTTATACTCCTTAATCTACGCAATATGCAACATTTTTTTTCACTTTTTTTGAAAACTGTTTTGTCTCTCAAAACTTTTCAGAGCCGCCCGTAATCATCATCTATACGCTCTATATCATCTTCACCGAAATAATCGCCGAGCTGAACCTCTATAAATACAAGCGCTTCAGAACTGTGGTTGGCGATTCTGTGAAAACAACCCTGCGGTATGTCAATGGCCTCTCCCGCCATCACACGTCTTTCCTGTTTATCGAGTGTCACGACAGATTCCCCCTGGATAACAAACCAGTGCTCCTTTCTGCGGCCGTGTCTTTGCAGGCTCAAGCGGGAGCCAGGATTGACGGTGATCCGTTTTACCTTATGGTCGCTTACGTCGGAGAGCACTTCAAAAAATCCCCACGGACGAAAATCTTTTTCTTGTGTTGTCTTTTTCATCGCGGTCTCACACCTCCCATTATGCGATGAGCTAACAATATCACAGCAGGAGCATACGGGGCAATAAAAAGAGAGCGTGACGACCGGTCCTAAAGCGGAGAGGCGGCAAGCACTGCGGTCAGCCTACAGCTTGTCACCTATGAGTTGTATCCTCGACTCATTCGGTGATTTGATGACAATGATTTCAATCCTTCTATTTAACGCCCGGCTCTCTGCACTGTCATTCGAAGCAACCGGTTTGTACTCGGCGTAACCCACCGCGGATATGCGTTGCGGCGGGAAGTCATGTTTTTCCACGAAGTATCTCACTACCTCCGTTGCTCTCCGCGCCGAAAGCTCCCAGTTTGACTTGAACTCGTCATTACTGATGGGCACGTTATCGGTGTGGCCCTCGATCCTGATGCTGTTCTCGATCTTTGTAATGACGGGTACTATTCCGTCAAGGGCGCTCCGTGCCCGCTCCTTTAGATCTGCCTTGCCCTCATCAAAGAAGGCCTTATCGAGGATTCGAATCACGACCCCTCTTTCATCGGTAAATATGGAGATGCTCTTCTGCATGGCCTCGCTGCCTGCAAGATTCTTAATCTGCTCTTCCAGCTTCTTCTGGATTTCCTTATCTGCGCTATCCACCGCTTTAACCGGTAAATCAAGAGGGAGGGAGCTCGTCTGATTGCCCTGGCTGATCACACCAGCTCCGCCGGTAAATATCGTTTTGAGGCGGCCTATAACTTCTTCGTATTTATTCGCATCTTGCTTCGAAAACACGTACATCATGATAAAGAAGGCAAGCAGCAGCGTGATAAGATCGGCGTAGGTGATAAGCCACCGTTCCAGATTCTCATGCTCATCTTCCCGTCGTCTTCTCCTCAATACCCCTCCTCTCTCCTTTTGTCAGGAAGCAGGAAGGAAACGAGCTTCATCCGAATAACCCGTGGGTTATCACCCATGGCCAGCGAGATTACGCCTTCCGTGATAATCTCGAAGAACAAGGCCTCATCCTGATGCTTGAATTTCAATTTGTCGGAAATGGGGAGATAGATAAGGTTAGCCATGGCAACTCCCCAGAGAGTCGCGATAAAGGCGCTCGCAATGGCCGAGGCCATATTTGAGCTGTTTTCCATACTCCCTAACGCATGGATCAATCCAAGCACCGTACCCATGATGCCGAGTGTCGGCGAAAAACCTCCGAGTTTGCCGAAGAACATGGCCCCTGCTTTGTGTCTTTCTTCCATGTAGGCCATTTCAATCTCAAGAATCTCTCGGATCTTGTTCGTCTCAAAACCGTCTATTGCAAGTTGGATAGCCTTTCTTAAGAAAGGCTCATCGATGCTATCGAGTTCCTTCTCCAGGCTCAAGAGTCCGTTTTTTCTGGCCTTCTGGGAAAGGCCGAAGATGAGTTCTATCAGATCCTGTGTATCCATCTTCTTTTCAAACATCGCAACTTTTATGAGGGTCGGAAGATTAAAGAGCTGCTTGACGGAGGTGGTGATGGTGGCCGCCCCGAAGGTTCCGAAAATGACCAGAACCATGGCGGGGATCTGGATGAGAGCGGAAAGATGACCTCCTTCCATCACAAAGGAAACAATAAGTGAGCCCACACCCAGGAGGAGACCAAGTATCGTTGCTATATCCATATTTCATCAACTCGCCGTTTCTTTTTTTTGTCTCAGGTACTCTCTTTCCTTCACAAATATATAATTGATCAGAAGATCTCTATCGTTTTCATTGATGGCGATGAATTTCAAAGCGGTTCTGATACGGTTTCCTGAGTCGTCTTCGATGCGCTCGGTTCTCATCACTTCGCATAGGGCGGTAATCTTGGGATAGGGAAACAAAGGTATGATAATCTTCAGTTCGGTAAGATCGGCCTCCTTGAGAGAGACGTCGCTTTCGAATTGTACCCCGGCTCCACTCACATTGATGTTGGTCTGAACTGTCCTGTATATGTCACCCTGCTTACTTCTATAGAGAAAGTCCATAATCATGTCGAGCTTCTTATTGAGCACCTGCATGTACGCGTGAAGCTCACTATTCTCGCCTTTAAGGTCTCCTTCTTCTAGCAGATAGAACTCGTTTATCTTATCCACGACCTGCGTTGAATTGTAGCGGATGAAATCCTTCAGTTTGGTAAATTCTTCTGTGCTGATCTGTCTGAACTCTATGGGCAGGCGGTCACGAATTCTGAAAAATTCTCTCCTCTCACGGTTCCGTATCATAGTCTTCTCATATCATGTTGACAAAGTTATCGGCTACCAAAGGATCAAATTGACTTCCCCTGCATCGCTTTATCTCGTCGCGTATTTCCGCACGCGTTGCCGCCCTCCGGTATGGCCTATCAGTCACCATGGCATCGTACGCATCGCAGACCGCGATGATCCGAGAACACAGCGGAATAGTCTCACCCGAGAGATTATCCGGGTACCCTCGCCCGTCATATCTTTCATGATGATGGCGTATGATCTTCGCTTCAGTGGACAGTATCTCGAACCTGCTCATGATTTCCTCTCCGTAAATAGAGTGGCCTTTCATGATGGAATACTCATCGTCGGTCAATCCTTCTGGCTTCAACAATATGGAGTCGGGAATGCCTATCTTGCCCAGGTCATGGACGGGTCCCACAACCTTAATCACGTCCCGCTCGTAATCATCGATGCCCATGCGTCTGCCTAACTCAAGGCTCATCTCGGTGACTCGTTTGCAATGGCCCTCCGTGTATAAGTCCCTCTTGTTGATGGCTACGATAAGGGATTTCAATGTGTGAAGTATGTTCTCGAAGAGACTTTCATAAAGCATCCTATTTTCAATGTGGGTGCAGGCCTTGTCCGCGATCAGTCTCAGAAAAATCGTCTCGCCTTCGTAAGAGCGCTTTTGCTTCCCACCGTTCATCCCGAATTCGGCCATAATAAATCCGATACATTCACCTTTGATAACCAGAGGAAAATAGATTTTGTCCTCTATCAACAGGTGTTTTCTCAAGGTAGAGGCTTCTTTGAAAAGGTCTTCTCTCACGGTAATCTTTTGCCTGCCCTCAAGCGGAGCGTGCTTGGTAAGTCCCGTATATAGGATGAGCTCTTTGTTATCACTGTCAGAGATGTAGTAGCCGCACGATTTTACGTCAAGGAGTTCGCCTACCATACCGACTACCTTTTCATACACGTCATCGTATATATTGAGGGAGTTGAATTTGTTGGAGATGTGATACATAGTGGTCAATTCTTTTATCTTTTTTTGTAGCTCCCTGTTCAATAACTCTATCTTCTTCTTATCTTCCAGGTTGTGGAGGATATTTTCTTTTTCGATGAGCAGGTTTCTCTCCCTGACAACCCTCATCATGACGAGCATCAATTTGTCGAGCTCAAAAGGCTTGAGAAGGAAGTCGGAGGCCCCTTTTCTCATGGCGTCGATCACGAAGTTAGGATCGTAATAGCCCGTCACCATGATGACAGCAATGGTTGGCTTATTTACTTTGATCGTGTCGAGCAGGGATATACCGCTGATATCAGGCAGTTTTACATCGAGGATGGCAATCTCCACATCCTGGCCTTCGAGAAGATCAAGTGCTTCGCGGCCTGTGGTCGCCCTGTAGATCTCGCAGTCATTGAGACCCAAAAAGTCCGCAAGTATGTCGACAATCTCAGGATTATCATCGACAATAAGAATCTTTGAACCGGCAATCATTGGCGTACACTGTCCCCATTTTTCCTTAGCGGCTAAAGTCTAATCGATGAGTAGCCGCCCTTTTCCCAACTTACCAAGGTCGTTTATCTCTTTCACAATCTTTTCCGTATCGCCTAAGGGCCCGGACGCGACTTCCTTTGGCTCGCCGTTCGACCTTGCGCCGCTCTCTGCGTTATCCTGGGTCCTCGGGCGGTATCTGCCGATTTCATTGTAAAAACCTTTGAGGGTTTCCAGAAGTCGTGCATTCAATTTCTTGAGCTTTACCTTGTCCCGAGCGTTTCTCACTACGACCCTCAGCTCTTCCATTCTGAAAGGCTTGACAATATAGTCAAACGCCCCGATCTTTACCGCTTCGACGGCAGTATCCATGGAGGCGTATCCTGTTACGATGATAAACTCGGTGATCTCATTCTCCCCCTTAACAGTCTTTATGAGGTCCATGCCCGTCATTTCGGGCATGTTTAAGTCGGTAATAATGAGATCGTAAAAGCGTTCCTTGTGTTTATCGAGGGCCTCTCTCCCATTTTGAGCCCCCTCCACGACATCGCCTTCCCCCCTGAGATACTCCTCCAGGATTTCGCGTAATTCTCTGCTGTCGTCGACTACGAGGATTCTGAAATCTTCATCATTCTTGGTCATACTTTTTCAGCTTCTCGGCCATCTGCTCCCCTATCCGGTCGTACAGCATCTTCTTCATGCCTTCCCTGGAGATATTTACCTCATCCTCTCTGGTCAAACCCTCATGATTCTTCTCAACCTGACCCACCCTCACCTTCATGTTCTTGAGGTAGGTTCTGATTACGCTACTTATCTGATAATCGGATATGGTCATTGCATCGCCCTATAGAGTTATCGGATATAGCGTGAAATACTTAAGTGTTGTGCACGATCAGCCGGTCACCTTGAAGAAAGCCGGCATAGGAGGCAAGGGAAACCGGGGAGAATAAGCTCGAAACGCCCTTTTCTTAATCGACAGATCGTCGAGTGCTTGGACAATCCTCTTCTTCTCTGCCTCGAGTCTATTGAGTATTTCCCTTTCTTTTTGGAGACATGCTTCTATCTCACCACCGAATACGTGAGGACCGTCCTCAAGCAAAGAGCCGATGTAACTCTCTCTTTTGAGCAGGCACTCTACGAATCTGTCCGGATCTTCCTCGCGCAAGGCCCTTACGGTCAACGAAACAAACTCTTCTCTCCGTTCGAAATCCTTCATGGCGTCTCCACAACAGTGCCCTGCCTGTCCGGGTTCACAGGCTCTGTGAACCAATCTGTCAGAAGAGCTGAGCGCCCGATCAGGAGGTTTAGCTCATTGAGCCTCTTTTGTAGACCATCCTGCTCCGTATTGAGCTGCCTGTTAAATAGTGATGTTCCCTGGTTCTTCTGGCTCGCTTTCAACTCGCGAACATTCGAGTCGTCGAGATACATTCCGCCATACGGGTTCGCCAGATAACTGATCCTTTCGGAGAGTGTATTGCCAAACCCTTTGATCACGTTAAGGGTTTCCTCTTTCCTCATGGTGAGCTGAGATGCGAGAAGGGTGGTGTCAAGATGGAGGGAGCCGTTCTTTCCCGTAGAAAGGCCTATAGATTCGGCGTTAAGATTGTCTTCGGACTGGCTCAAACCCCTATTGACAGCGCTCTGAATCGCGCTTCTTAACTCCGGCGCCATCCTCCGCACGCAATCCAGCTTGTCCGCACAAACCCCGGGGGAAGAGGCGGCGTCGGCATTCACCTCATCGGCCCCTTCACTATCAGGCGCAGCCTCGCTCACAAGAAGATTCATTCTGTTCACAAATTCGATGGTCAACTTCAGAATCGCATGGTTGTCAGGGGAAGTCATCGTTTGATCGGGGGTTGTGCCCACAGTCTTCGATTCGATCTGCCCGGGCTCATGAGCAAGGCGAACTGTGCCAGCTACCCCGCCCTTTTCGGGCCCCGTAGACCCTCTGACTTGTTCATGGGAATTATCCTGGGCACGCGCTATGGCGTGGCTAACATGCGACGTGTCGAGAGTAACAACGACCGGGTTTTCGTCGCCTTCCGGTTTGAGAGAGACATCCGGACTTACCTTTTCCGAGGCTAAGGTGCCTTCAGAGGTCTTCCTCTCCATCATTGCGTCGCCGGTCGCTTGAGGTCTGGCACTGGTTTCAGTGCTATCCATCCGTGGTATGGGAGTACTCGCCTTAAAACCGGCCTGCCATCTCTTTTGCACGATTTTACCCGCTTCATCCCAAGCCGATTGGACTTGATACCGCTCGCCATCCGAAATCGTTTGCGAAACCTCACCGGGTATCGTTGGATCGTATACGGCCCGCCCGCTACCCTCAAATCCCGACGAAGCATCCGCGGCCCTGTCCAAAGGGAAGAGATCTTTGCCGCGGGCGCCCGATGAATTCGGAAGGCCCCCGTGAGTGGCAAGCTCAAAGTGTACATTCGACCCATCGCTTGTTGCACCCTCAGCCTGCGAGATTTGTCCTCTCTGCCCAAAGACACTTCCAGGCTGTACCGCTTCCCGGTCCTGTCCTAACTCGAGTTCGATGCTCACAGGCGGCGTTTGTCGCGAAGATCTGTCATTTTCATAGGCGGGGAGGACATTTTGCCCACTTGGTATCGCCAGATGGTTCCCGGAACAAAAGGAGGAAGGATCATTGCCCGGGGAAACGGCCTCGTGAGCAGTGGCGGCGGCAGGCGTGCTTACGCTTGTCGGAGCGGGCTCCTGGCTACGGACTGACAGTGCTTGCACGGTGCTGGCAAACTCATCGATTATGGTCCTCGCTATCTCTACGATCCGTTCCCTGCTTAAGCCTGATGCCTGCGGCACATAGACATCTGCCATATTTGCCGACTGTCCCGCGGAAGACAAATCGTCCCTTTGAGCACGATTCGTGGGCTGAAGAACAGGTTCTTGATATGGTGAGCCCTGGATTTTCACGATCGCGATGGACCTTTCGCCTGTGTCCTCTCATATTATCGGATACATTTGGAAAAACTTTAGCAACCAATGCGCTCTTGTCAATTATCTGACGATTAGGATTCTACATTGCTTTTCTATCGCCCCGGAATGGACCGATCCTCACAACGAGGATAAGCCCACAAATGGCTTTCTTCGCAGAATCGCTTCTCTTCAGGTTCTATGAGCAGGGATACAGGCATAGATATTGCATATCGGTATTCAGAAACATGTATTCGAAGCGGAATAGACACGTATTACGGTAATTGTTTAAAGATATTAGCGTGACCCATAGAAACGAAATACCTCCGGCATAAGGCACCAAGGGCGGTAGCCTGCCGTTAAAACGTCATGGCCATGGAATTCTTCGATACCCATATCTCTTCCCAAGCCGTTGAAATGGCGTCGTCCGTTCTTAAATCCACATGGATCAGCGAAGGTAAACTGGTAAAGGACTTCGAGACGGCACTCACTCGCCTCCTCGGCTTAAAGAACCCAGTCGCGGTCAACAGCGGCACTTCGGCCCTTCATTTAGCCCTGGTTTTGAGCGGCGTAGGTCCGGGTGACGAGGTCATCCTCCCCGCACAGACGTTCATTGCTACAGGACTCGCCGTGCTTATGCAGGGCGCACAACCGGTTTTCGCCGACATCGATCTTCATACCGCCAATATAGATCCCGCCTCCATCCGCGCAAAACTCACATCCAGGACCAAGGCGATCATGGTTGTCCACTGGGGAGGCTACCCCTGTCCAATGGATGAAATTTCTGCTATCGCGGGCGAACGAGGTCTCCCCGTGATAGAAGACGCCGCGCATGCCCTCGGAGCCACTTACAAAGAAAGGACCGTGGGCTCAATATCGAGATTCACCGCCTTTTCATTTCAGGCCATAAAGCATCTTACGACCGGCGACGGAGGGGCCCTGTGCTCGATTGACGATGAGGATTATCGGCAGTGCAAAATCAGGCGCTGGTTCGGAATAGACCGCGAGAACTCAGTGCCGAGCGTGCTCGGCGAACGCAGCTACGATGTGGCGAACGTAGGGTACAAGTATCACATGAACGATCTCTCCGCAGCGGTGGGTTTAGGCAACCTGGAAGACATTTTCGAAAACCTCGCTCGCAGAAGAGAGATCGCTGCCCGTTATCGCGACGAATTGTCAGCCGTGCCTGGGCTCACGCTAATCCAATGCGACAAAGAAAGCCAAAGCGCCTGCTGGCTCTTCACGATGCTCGTTGAGCAAAGAGACGATTTCATACAAACATTAAAGGAACATGGCATTCCCGCATCCGTTGTGCACCAGAGAATTGACCGGAACAGCGTGTTCGGCGGCATGACTGAGGGACTCACGAGCCAGGATCTCTTCGAGAAAAAACAGATATCTATCCCTGTCCACGGGCATTTAAACGACGATCATGTTGATCTCATCATTAAGACAATCAGAAATGGGTGGTAACACCCAAATCATGCCCCACGCGATCAGTTTCAGGCCTGTAGACGGGCAGTACGCCCCTTCTTTTATCGACATGATGAACAATGAGTATAACCGAAAGAAGAAGATCGATTATTACTTCTGGCAATACGCGGAGGCGGCCGAACCCTCCGTCCTGATGGGCGCTTTTGTAAACGATGGGTTGGCCGGGGTCTTGGGTCTCAAGATGCGTCGCCTGAATAGCGGCGCAGTTGCAGCCCAGATTGTTGATATGCTGATCGCGCCGCGGTTCAGACACGAGGGTCTTTTTGCACGCATTTACGAGTCGGCGCTACTCTCATGCGGCGTCAGACCGGACCTGGTTTGTGTTTTCCCCAATGCCCGCGGAAGAGAGGCAATCGAAAGGTTGCCTGGATGGAAGACGGTGGGTGCTATTCAAACCCTTTTTCGTCCGGCAAACAAGCCTATCCCCCCTCTTCGCACGGACTACGCTATGAGCCGGCAAGAAACGTCGCGAAGCTGCTTTGAAAAAGCGGATGATTACCGAAGTTGGAGATTCGAAAAGAATCCGGAGTACCGCTATTTCACCGTGAATGTTGACGAGGGTTACAGTACCGCCAAGCTCTTCACAGACCCCATAACCGGGGTCATCTACGGCGATATCGTCGATCTCACCCTTGCACATAGGACGGGCAGCACGCTTTTTTCGCTCCTCTCTCTCACCTGCGATCAATTGAAAAGAAGAGGTGCGCAATGGATCACGACCTGGGCAATGCCTGAGACGCTAGGCTCTGATGTGGCGGAAGCGCTCGGCTTTGTGCAGCACGATCAGGAACGATATTTCTGTGTCAGGGTCTTAAACTGTGCTTATGGCGATCTCTATGAGTTTTCTCGGTGGGACGTAGTCCAGGCCGACACAGAGGTTTATTGAGGTGATTTCGTGAAAATCCTTATCCTCGGCGGTCACGGGTTTGTGGGAACCAACGTCGCGCAAGTCTTGAGAGAAGGCGGCCATGAAGTAATACCCATTTCTCGAGCGGACGGCGTAGATCTCATTGACTTTGAATCAGCGAAGGCTTGCTTCAAGAGCGTTGCGCCCGACGTCACCGTGAACTGTGCCGCAAAAGTAGGAAGTCTCAATCTGGTGACCGAGCAGGCAGCTGACATCGTGGATATGAATATGAGAATGCTTGTCAACATTTACCGGGCGGCCCACGAGAGCGCCCCGGGTACATGTCTCATCAATCCGGTGGCAAATTGCGCCTTTCCCGGTCATCTCGAGAGTTATACCGAAGATCGTCTCTGGGATGGCAACATTCATCGCTCGGTCCTGTCTTACGGAAGCACCAGAAGGATGATGCTCATTCTCAGCGAGTGTTACCTGATGCAATACGGATTCAAAACAGTCAGTTTCTTCGTACCCAATATGTACGGCCCCTATGACTCTACGGACCCCAACAAAGCCCACGCCCTAAACGCCTTAATCAGCAAGGTCGTCAGGATTCAGGCTGAGGACGGAAATCGCATCGAGGTCTGGGGCAGCGGCGTAGCCATTAGAGAATGGCTATTCGCGCGGGATTTCGGCCGGATCGTCCTGGAAACCATCGATCGATTGGGGAGTTACGGATTTGCTGAGCCCGTGAACGTGGGCCAAAATTTCGGTTTAAGCGTAAGGGAGCTCGTGGATATGATTCTCGGCAAGATGGGATGTAACTGTAAGGTCACCTGGAATCGGGCCATGCCCGATGGGGCTCCGAGAAAGGTCATGGATGATACCCGCTTCAGGAAGATATTCCCTGCCTTCCAGTTTACCGACCTCAAACAGGGGATCTCGGA